>JAHXHI010000391.1 GCA_025656775.1 gamma proteobacterium symbiont of Bathyaustriella thionipta | reverse complement strand
GATCAAATCAGAATAGGTGTTCACGATGGATCAGAGAATAAGTGTTCATGATGGGCCAGAATCGGTGTTCACGATCGTCCAGAATACGCAATCATAGCCCGTTTACTGATATGTAAACCATGGCTAATCTCTGACACTCTGAGCCTAACAAGATCACAACCACGCAATTTACTATCAATTGCCATATTGAATAGTGCAAGTTCCTGGATGTTATGGCTGATTTGCAATCGAGTTCGTATGCTCCATATTTCTTTTAGCTTTAAGGCAGGCTTTTGTCCGGTTAATTTACCTTTGTTCCATGGGATATGCTTGCTTATCATATGTTTAAGGGTTTTCATAATAAACCTCTTTTTTGTTTGGCTATATACTTTTTATCGGTATTTTCTAAAATAGGATGAATTTTTGAATAGATTTATGTACCTTTTATGGTACAATTGATCTATGATAAAAACTGCACCACTCTTATCCGTTAATTTTTTTATGACACATTCAGGTAATGAACCTGTTCGAGAGTGGCTAAGAGCGCTTGAAACGGATTATAAAAAAAGCATTGGAGAAGATATTAAGCTTATCCAGTTTCGTTGGCCTTTAGGAATGCCTCTGGTTAGAAAAATGGAAACTGATTTATGGGAAGCACGAAGTAATTTGGCTCACGGAAATATTTCCAGGATATTTTTTACTATTTCTGGTAGTCAAATGGTTCTATTACACGGTTTTATTAAAAAAGCTCAAAAAACACCAAAGAAGGAAATTGAACAGGCTCGTCGTCGTAAAAATGAATGGTTTAAAGAGGTAAAGAATAATGAATAAACATGCAGGAAGTAATTTTGATGACTTTCTTGAAGAAGAAGGTATTTTTGAAGAAGTCTCTGCAAAGGCACATAAACGCCTTCTTGCACTACAGCTTTCCGATATTATGGAAGAAAAAAAGATCACTAAAAGCTCGTTAGCTGAAAAATTAAAAACCAGTCGCTCTCAACTGGATCGCATTCTTGATCCAGAAAATTCCTCAATTACGCTAGAAGTTTTAGAACGTGTGGCTCATGCTGTTGGTAAAAATTTACGGATTGAGTTTTCATAAGATATTTCAGCATTAAACACATGATTTTTTGTGTCTCAAATTCATACGACTTTAAATGTCAGCTGACATCATTAAGAGTCATTTCTTAGACTATTTTAGAACAAAAAATCTGACCGTTATTTGTACTTTTCGTCGTTTGTAGAAGTTGAATTTCAAGACTGAACTGAAAATTTTTATAAGTGGGTGGTCTTTATATACAAGCATGATAGCAGTATCATCCCCTGTCATGTGTAGGAATAACGAGAACCGGAAACGGTGACCTGTATAGCACGCCCTCGCTCACACTACCTACTAGAAACCGATACACCGAGCCATGACCGTGAGAGCCGATTACGATCATATCCACATTAAGGTCCGAAGCTTCCATTAGAATGCTATCCACCGTTGAACTGTGTACCAGTAGTGCACTTGTGTCGATTCCTTCGCTACGCAGCCGATCGGCAAGTTCCTGTATCTGGCGATGTTCATTATGAAACCGTTTTGCAAGAGACTCTCTTGCTGCTATTGGGTCTACCTTGAATTCGACCTGGTCCGGTTCAGGCAGTGCGTTGTGCAGCAACCAGACTTTTGCCGAGAACTGCTTGGCAAGTTCTGCGGTCTTTTCTACAATGATCTCTGTCGCATCGGAAAGATCAATACACGCCAGAATTTTCATATTTTTTCTCCATCAAACACAGTATTGTAATGATCGGTATCAGTTCTTTTCATTGATCGGCTTATCCTGGATAAACCCGCGTTAGTAAAAAAATAATTACCACTTCGACTCCTACTCGGCTGGAATTGCGAATATTACGATAAACGCCAGAATACCCGCTAACGCTCCAAAGCGTAGAAGATTTAAAACAATCATTTTACCATTGTGATGGTGGCGGGTCGTGAATATGGCAACAAAACACTGCAACAGGTAATACAGAGCAAACACCCGTGAAGCAACTGAAATGATCTCCAGTAAATCTGCAGTCCAGACCAGAGCGACCGCCAGAATAGATGAAATCACGTAGCCTTTATTAGCTGGCAACTTGCTTTGACTGCTTTCACTAGCCAGCGAACCAGCTCCTACCGTATCGGCGACAGCGGCACTGAACTGACTCATGATTGCTGCCACAATCAGCATGAATGGCAATACGACCGCTGCATGCCCGGTAGCGGCAACAATTTCTGCAATCTGAATGTGCGCAAGGTCGAGATGTTGCATAATCGGCAACAATACTATAACAGAAATAATGTAGAGAACACCTGAAATGAGTTGTGCCATGCGCATGCTTTTCACCCGAATTTCAGTATTGTATTTTTCACCAAGAAAACGTGAAGTTTCAAATCCCTGCACAACAAGAAGGATCCCAGCCAGGATGAATACCTTTGTTATCCAGTCATTCTCCTGAACGTCTAGCTTGAGCGGTTGCCCGGATTGCATGAAATTATAATCATATACAAGCACCCCAAAAAGCAGAGCGGCGACGATCGAAAGCTGAATGGACATAGCATAGGCTTCCAGTTTCTCTAGCCCACCCAGTCCACGTAAATAGCCAGTGGTGGCTATAAATACGATGATGATAGTCGTCAGGGATCTTTCCAGGCTCGGCATATCGCCGAAGCCTAAATAGGTCAGAAGAAAAGATGATAATAGTGAGAGGTAAAACGCGACAGCTGTAACATATGCGAATGAAAGCGTCGCATTGGCAACCAAATCTAACTTGTGAATTATCGGGTTGGCCTGTCTCTCATGCAGGAGTGGCTCAGCATGCATAATATTGAATCGAATCACTCCGCCGATAGCGTAGGCAAGCACAACAATACCCGTAACAGCGACTGGTGCCCAGCTACCAACTACACTTGCCAGCAACGGAGCTATGATGAGAAACCCGCTGCCGATGATCGATGAAAGTGGAGTGAGCGTTGCCTGCCATGACCTGCTTCTGGACAGATGCGGACTGAACATGAATCCCAGCATACCGGCAACAATAAATATAAGAATGATGTTCAGCATATTCACAATTACCCGTTAACCTGATAGCTTGAAATCCACCGGAAGACAGCATGGAAATCCGCGTGCATAATGGTTCGTCTATCGCTAAACCTGTCATTCGACTCTTCGGAAATAGTCGATTTGTAAAAGGTAAAGTCGAGTTCTACTGGTGTTTCATAAATTAACGTATGTTCCTTACTTGTTTATTTTCTGTCCTTCAAACCCCAGAACTTTTTGTGATAAGAAGACGGGCATAATTTGAAACCGCCTGAATTCTAGTCTGCTGAACAATCCTGACGCTGCGCCACCTTGCGGAAGGTTTCTTCACCAACAGACAGGCAACCCAGGGGCACAACCACCAGGGTAAGAATCGTAGAAACCAAAAGTCCGAACAATAATGATACAGCCATACCGCCAAAAATAGGATCGGCCAGAATGATAGCGGCCCCCACCATGGTTGATACGGCCGTGATCAAGATAGGGCGCGTTCTGGACATCGCCGAAGTAATCACCGAATCGTAAAGCGACTTGCCGTTATTAAGCTGCAGCAGTGTCGTGTCGACCAGAAGAATGGAATTGCGCACGATAATACCGGCCAGAGCAATCCAGCCTATCATAGAAGTCGCAGTAAAGTCCGTCGCAAACAACCAGTGTCCTGGTGCAATACCCAGCAAGGTTAACGGTATCGGTGTCATGATCACCAAAGGAATAATAAAATTGCCAAATTGCCAGACCACCAGCATATAGATGGCCAGCAAGGCGACACCATAGGCAATCCCCATATCACGAAATGTCTCATAAGTTACCGTCCATTCACCGCCCCATTCAAAACCGGATTGAGTATCGGTTGCAGGTGGGCCAAGGTACTCACCAATCAGACTGACACCATCAGGTGTGGTGTAGTCTTCCAGCAATCTGGATACATCCATTTGTGCATAGACAGGCGCTGCCAGACGTCCCGTGGCATCACCCACCACATATTCAATTGGACGCAGATCTTTACGGATAACGAACGATTCACGTACCTGTTCAACAAACTCGCCCAGCTGCCCAAGGGGTACAGTCGTTCCTGCCATGGTCATTACCGGCAGGCTGTTCAGGTTATTCAGATCAGCTCGCAATGACAAGGGAACCTGTAACAATATATGCGTGGGTTCTTCAAGGCCTTTTTCTTTAAGATCACTGACCTTGAACATTCCCATTGCCATCGCCAGATGTTGGTTGATGGTCTCAATGGAAACGCCATTGAGTGCCGCCTTTCTAATATTAATTTCAAAACGCCAGACGGTCATTGGCTCACGCATCATGATTTCGGCCTCACCGACCATTTCAGATTGATCGAAGATCTTTTTCAGATCACGTGCAACCTGTTTACGCGTGGCCGCATCCGGACCATGCACCTCAGCCACCAGCGTTTGTAAAACAGGCGGACCGGGCGGCATTTCGACCACTGTAACACCCGCTCCGCTTTTTTCCCTGATACCCGAGGCTTCAATAACAGGTGCGAGCAGTTTGCGTACATCCATCGCTATCTCATGACTGGTTCGGCTGCGCTCCTTCTTATCGAGCAAAATAATCTGGATCTGTCCCTGCCAGGGAAACATACGTAAATAATAGTGACGCACCAAACCATTAAAATCAAAAGGAATTGCGGTGCCTGCATAGGTTTGCACGGAAACCACTTCAGGGACTGTACGAATGATTTGTGCCAGTTCTTCGGTAAAACTCGCCGTTTCTGGCAGAGCCGTACCTGCGGGCATATTGACTGCGACTTGAAATTCGGGCTTGTTGTCATAAGGCAACATTTTTACAGTCACATTGGTGGAATAGAAGAGCCATGCCGACACAACGAAGCCGCCGAGCAGAAACAAAAGAAACAGACGGCCTTTGCCGCGCTGCTTCCAGGGAACGCCAATCGTGTATTCGTGAATACCCGAAATTTTTTTGTCAATTGCTTCATCACGCGTTGCCATTGCCTTGAGCTGAGGCATGCTCGGCATAATGCGCATGGCCATCCAGGGTGCAAACACCAGAGCCACAAACAGTGAGAACAACATGGCAACAGAACCTAACGCTGGAATAGGCTCCATATAAGGGCCCATCATACCACTGACAAAACCCATCGGAGCCAGTGCAGCAACAATACAAAAGGTTGCCAGTATGGTCGGATTGCCAACCTCGCGTACTGCATCGATGGCCGTTGCAGTGGTTGGCTTACCCTCCATCAGCCAGCGACGGTACATATTGTCAATAATGACAATCGCATTATCAACCAGGAAACCAATAGAAAAAATCAGTGCAAATAGCGAAACCCGGTTAATGCTGTAATCCATCAACATGGCGGAGAAAACCGTGACAGTCAGCACCAGCGGCACCGTCATAAAGACCACGACAGAGGGCTTGAAGCCCATCGTCACCCACACCAGGAGCATTACCATTACAGTGGCTATCATCAAGTCGGTAAACAGACCATTGACCTTATCACTGGCACTTTTGCCGTAATCACGAGTGTATTCTATATGCACATTATCGGGTATCAATACGCCTTTGAGATTTTCCACCTCATCCCGGATGGCCTGTACGACTTCAACACCATTGGAGCCTTTATGCTTGGCAATAGCCAGAGTCACTGCCTGGGCATTATCAACCGAATCGCCTGAATAAGCAGGACCACTGAAAAATGACACCATCTGGGCAGCCTGTTCCGGACCAATGGTCACTTTGGCCACATCCCTCATAAAGACTGGACGCCCCTTGTGCAGGCCGACCACTAATTGACGCACATCATTGGCACTTTTCAGAAAGGCACCGGTCTCGACATAAGCGTACAGATCGCCCCGCTCACTGAAACCTACAGTCTGTTGATTGTTGAACCCCTGAATAACCTGAGCAATCTGCCCTATACTCAAACCGTATCCAACCAGACGCTCCGGTGTAATATCAATGCGTAACTGGCGAGCACGACCACCGGCTATAAACGAATTACCCGTTTCGGGGATCTGCTTCAAACGTTGCTCAAGTGTGGTTGCCAATGCGCGCAGGGTAGAATCATCAAGCTCCCTGGACCACAAAGTCAAAGTCACTACGGGCACATCATCAATACCCTTGGGTTTCATCATTGCCGGTTTTGCACCCGGCGGCAGTTTGTCTGCATGGGTTTGAAGTTTTGCCATGGTGCGTATCAGAGCAGATTCCATATCCTCACCTACCTTGTATTGCAGGGTGATCATGCCCATCTCTTTATCGCTGGCAGAGTAAACGTGTTTGATATCGGTAATCTCGCTTAAGACGCGTTCCTGTGGTGCAATCAACAAGTCTGACACCTGTTGTACGGTGGCTCCGGGCATCTGGTAAAAAATATCAATCATGGGTACGGATATTTCAGGATCCTCTTGTCGAGGCGTAGAGTTCAGACCGTAAATCCCTAAAAACAGCATAACAATATACAGCAAAGGCGACAGCGGCGAATGTATAAATGTTTCGCATAACACGCCTGCCGCGCCCGGTTTATTGCTGCCAGGTTGAGTATCAGCATCGCTTTTATTGTCATTTTGCTGTGATTGTTTTGAGGTACTCATAACTGTATTTTTCCCATCAGGAAGATCATCTTATAAACATGATGATTTTCTATTAATCGAGGTCTTTGCCCGAAGATTGCTTTTTGTCAGAGAACATTAAAAAAGTACTTCGTGCACAAATTTCAGATGAATCTTTAACGTGAAGCACGCGTGTTTGGTCCTGGCTCAGCAAGAATTTTGTCTCCGGCTTTAATACCGGAAATAACATTGACCATACCGTTTGCGGGCATTTCATCAACGCGAATTAAACGTAACCTGAGCGTACCATTCTCACGCATCTGAAATACCGCAGGCAAACTGCAGCGCCATACGATGGCAGATTCGGGAATTGTCGGTAAAGCCGAATGCCTGCTTCCCGGATCAGGTAAAATGATCTCGGCATACATCCCCGAATGTGCCTTAATGCCCGAAGGCAGGGCGAATTTTACGGTGGTAGTATGACCACCGGCATCTGCCATAGGGAAGATACGATCAACGACCACTGGCACCGGGTTCGCTTCACCGTCCAGCTGTGCCTGTGCCTTGCTACCGGTTTTAATGACCTTGAGCAAGCGAGTGGGTACATCCACACGAATCTGCAAAGAAGTGATATTAGCAAAGTTGATTAAAGGCATACCTGGTTGAACAATATCACCTTTCTCAACCATTTTTTTCAGAATCACACCGTCAAAAGGTGCATAACTGATGGTATTTTGTAATGCTTCATCCAGCTCACGTATCGCTGCTTTTGCCTGCATGACACTGTTATTCGCTGTTTCGATGCCGACACCACGGGCATAGAGATTAGAGTTCCGCTCTACGCGCTGATCTCCCTGTCCCATCATCGAACGCGCCGGATCGGAGAAGGTGCTGAACATGCCAGGCGCACCACCCAGCATCTGGTTTCCCTGAGAATTGGGATTCACCAGTTCCTGGTTGTATTGCACTCTCGCATTGCGATAACCGGCTTCGGCACTCGCCAGCTGCGATAAAGCCTGTTGACGCTTTGCCATCAGGCTCTTTTTATCCAGAGCGACCAGGACAGCACCACTTTTGAAGGCATCACCTTCCGAACCGGCTACGAAGTTAACATCACCCGGCATTTGAGCTGTCAAGTTGACAATTTTCTTTGGAACGACACTGCCACCCAAACGCACAACACCTTCCATGCTGCTGCTGGATACCGTATAGTATAGTGGACCCCGAAAACTGGACAATAGGTTAAGATATAAGAGCTAACCTAATGGGGAACCTAAAAATGAGTAGAAAGAGAAAATC
>JAHXHI010000368.1 GCA_025656775.1 gamma proteobacterium symbiont of Bathyaustriella thionipta | reverse complement strand
TCTTGCATTTTATCCGGCCGTTTATTTCAGTTTTTCTTCCTGTTTTTATAATAATATCAATTGCTTGGAATAAACGGATGGACACTAGTTAGTAAATGAAAATGAATAAAAGGATCAAAAAATGCATTTTAAAGAATAATAATTTAAAACACTAAATGAGCAAAAGTTAATCAATTGTAAGCCTTGTTACCAGATGCTGATATGATCTCATTACAAAAACAATTAAAAATTAAAATTTACAGCCTGTCACGTGATTTTCAGGAGAGTTGAAGGTGTGAACCTTACCAAAATCACGTGAGAGCCTGTTTTTAGATATTACTAAGATATATGATGTTATTTCATTTTTATAATTAAATATAATTCATTTTGTTCGATACTCTAGTTGGACGAAGCCGCTATGCCTTTTCTTGTATGACTAGCTTTAACAGTATCGGGAAAAATCAATTTCCAGTTTCTAATAGAGTGGAAGCTAAAATATCTGCGGCATGATTTCACTAACACTTTAAATGATTTGTAGACTTAATTTAGAAAAAACTTAAAAACCACAACCACCCATGGCTTGAATTATTCCCAGTCTTCGGTTTTATTTCTATTTTTTTCTTCTTCATCTCCGGCTAACACCTTGGCAAGTTCATCTCTGGCCTCGCGGGAAATGGATATCCGTTTTTCTAAAGCATCCGTCTGATAAAGTTTATTAAATAAACTTCTGTCATGATCGGCAAACATTTTGGTTGCACGGTGCGCTTCATATGCACCATAGCCTAATTCAATTAGTGTTTTCTCGCCTAGGTGCATGGCGGAACTTAACATTTCACGTTGAAATAAAGTGACCCCTCGTTCCAGAAGTTCAAAAGCATGTCCCATATCATAGGCTCGGGAAACAATTGTCAAATGAGGAAAGTGTTTTTTTGCAATATCAATCACATCCAGTGCCATTTGCGGATCATCCACACAAACAATTAGAACTTTTGCAGATTTGGCTCCGGCTGAATGTAATAATGCCGGTTTACGAGCATCACCATAATAGACCTTATAGCCATAAATGCTGGCATTTTCAATCATTTCAGGTTGATGATCTAAAATTGTTGTGGGGATACTATTGGCGTGTAAAAGTCGACCAATTACTCGACCAAATCGACCAAAACCCGCAATGATTACCGGGTGACTCATATCCTCCATCTCATCACTTTCAGGAATGGCAGCCGAGTGAGCAAACCGAGGCTCTATAAAGTAATCATTGACCAACATCAATAATGGTGTCATCACCATTGATAAAGCCACCACAACAATTAATGGTTCAACCACTTCCTGACTAAGTACAGCCATATCCCCTGCCAGAGCAAATAAAACAAAGGCAAACTCTCCCCCTTGTGACAATACGATGGCGAAAAGCGGATACTGACTCGTATTGAAAGAAAACAATCTGGCAATAATCATGAGTGCTAACAACTTAACGAACACAAGCAGCATGACCAAAGAGATAATAAACCAGGGATGTTCAATTAATAACCCAAAATTAATAGACATACCAATGGCAATAAAAAACAAGCCCATCAGTAGCCCTTTAAAGGGATCAATCTCTACTTCAAGTTCATGTCGAAAATCGGATTCAGCCAATAAAACACCTGCTAAAAAACTACCCAGAGCCATCGATAACCCGGCCATATCCATAAGCAAAGAAATGGCAATAATTAACAGGAGTGAAAAGGCAATAAACATTTCACGCATGTGAGTACGGGCAATAATGCGAAAGACAGGTTCTGTCAGATAGTGACCACCAATAACAACTAAGGCAATAACGCCAATGACTTCAGCAATAGCCATCACTAAACTGCCATCATTATCAATCTGATTAACACTGAGTAATGGAATTGCTGCCATCATGAGAATAACAGCCAGATCCTGAAACAATAAGACGGAGAAAGCCGAGTTTCCTGTGTGGGTTGATAGAACATTCCTTTCATTAAGTATCTGCAAAGCAATGGCAGTAGAAGATAAGGACAAGGACATGGCGACAATTAAAGAGGTACTCCAGCTTAAACCGTAAAATAAACCAATAATAAACAGGAAAATACTCGTTAAAAGGATTTGCCCTCCTCCCATACCGACAATAGAACGCCGCATTTCCCACAGTCGTTTGGGTTCTAGTTCAAGACCAATTAAAAATAATAAGAGCACCACACCAAATTCTGCAAAGTGAAGAATTTCATCGATATCAGTAATGAGCGCAAGTCCCCAGGGGCCAATAATCGCGCCAGCCACTAAATAGCCTAATACCGAACCCAATCCAATTTTTTTAAACAAAGGCACAGCAATAACAGCAGATAATAGATAGATCAGGATATTAATCAGTAATGAATGTTCAGTCATAATGATGCTCTCACTGCTCATATAATTGCTTAATATGTTGATTATATAAATGACTAAACTGTGTTAACTCATCTGAGGTTGCACGATGTGCCTGATGCAATACCAGAGGTGAATGATAATCCATACCACAATGGTTAGACATTTGTTCAAGAGGCCGAAGAAAATCTTCCAGTGTATAATTATCAAAACCTTCTTTTTGATAAGACTGCTGCTTATGACCTGTTGTTACTACAGCCATCACAGGCTTTCCTTTTAACACTTGAGTCTGTGACTCATCACCCAATGCAAATTGTCTCGTTAATACGACTTCCTGCCACTGTTTCAACAACGCAGGCACATTGTACCAATAGAGAGGAAACTGAAAGATAATTAATTTTGCCTTGCGTAAAAGCGCCTGCTCTTCCAAAACATTAATATGAAAGTCAGGATATTTTTCATAAAGATTATTAATATGCACATGCTCATTTTGTGCAATTTCATCAAGTATAAATTGATTAGCATGTGAATGGCGTGTATATGGATGTGAAAAAACGATTAGGAGCATTTAAATTATTGTCTG
Organism: gamma proteobacterium symbiont of Bathyaustriella thionipta; assembly: GCA_025656775.1. Classification (GTDB taxonomy): domain Bacteria; phylum Pseudomonadota; class Gammaproteobacteria; order GRL18; family GRL18; genus GRL18. The sequence continues at coordinate 5,070 of JAHXHI010000368.1, read as the reverse complement.
TGATAAGGCATAAGTTATGTTAATGTGGATACAATTTAATCATAAAATAAATTGTAGTTGCTCAAATAAATAAAGTGAATAAGCGTTCCTGACCAAGTGAAAGCCAAGATCAATCTCATTGCTATTTGACTTAAGTCTACCACGAAATGCTGAGCGGTAGTACTCAGCATCATCTGCCATAACCTTGTTGTTTATACCGAATTGCAGAGCAACATACGTCAGATTCTAAGGTACAAATTTGATCGATGATTTGACCAGGATAATTAATACGACACTGACTAAAAGTTAAAAACAACACCCAATAGCTCTTCACCTTTGATGAACTGTGCTCTTTTTTATTTAGTTACAGTTAAGGATAGCAGATTAACCTGAAATACACGCTGTACATAAACATAAGGACGGAAAAAACTGCAGCTATAGTCCTCCCCTAACGAGAAATCAAAGAGTATAAGCCATTACAGATTGATGCTTATACCATTTACCCACAAACACGGCATCTTTCTCAGCGTGCCAGAACATTTGTTGATTTTCTGGTAAAACGTTTTGAAGGTACACCCTATTGTGGTTTATACCCTAAGAACTAAAATAAGTATACTATTCCATTCCCATAGCATGTTGTTCAATGTTGTGATCAAGTAAAAACATAAACTGAAGGAAGAAAAAAATCAAAACAAATTCACATTAAAGACTTCCATTAATGTCTTTTAACTACATGTTTTTGACTAGCTGTTTAATTTGTATAATTATCCACAATGCACTATTACGTATACATGGTAAATACGGCAGCAATTACGCCACCTATGCCACAACCAAACATTACAGCTGAAATGACATAATCAAAAGATTTGTGAGCATCCACCCAGAAATGCCCATCATTACAATCATTACATATTGATGTATCGATATGCTTACATGTTTCACAATTTTTCATTTATTTATCCCCCATACAAATATGCTTCAACAACGTGGACAATGACCTTGATACATTTATTAGACATTGCATCCCTCCTTAGTGAAGAAGAAAGAAAGGGTGTTAAAAAAATGCCTGAAACTCACATAACAGATTTACTATTTTATAGAGTGAACTTAATTGTATATTCATACACAAAATTATCAATACAGATAAAACCTGAATATATAGGTAATAACCCATTAATTTGGTCAATTAATTGAGCATCAATCAGTCCAAGCTACTATAGTACGTCATAAGCTGCTAATTCACTTTGAATAATTGTGCCTAATCGTTTGTCTATTTCAGACAAATATAATAGTTAGATTTTCCAGGATGTTAAAAAAAACTTATCAGGCTTTATTCTATTCAACGGTTTTCGGTACATTTAATCGTAAAGCGGCTTATGTCATTGTTAGCCTGATAAATAATAATGATGTTCAACATAAATCGATTCATAGTACAGACACATATGGCTTCATTGAGCAGATATTTGCTACAGCACATTTTATTAATGATGATTTTGTCCCCCCCCCCTCTCCGATTCAAAAATTGAGCATCTCAAAAGATTTTTCAGTTGCGCAAACAGAACTTAGTTGTAAGTGTGAGTTTTAACGGTAAAGCAGACTTCCGATACAATGATGTTTCGACCAAATTTTCTGGAAACACATTAGCTATAAATATAAAAATAAATGAAATTATTTCCTCAATAGTGCTTACACAATTAAAATTATACTACTATGATTAAAAAGCGGGTTCTATTTATTATACTTAAAGAGAAACTAATGATGTTACAGCTAAACTCCCATAGACAAACTCTTTTAATAGCTAAAATGTTTTTATTATTTGCAATCTCATTTATGTCATTTTCTGTATTTGCTGCAAGCGATGTACAACAGGAAATGAATTGGGGTGTTATGACCATGCAGTTATTTGGTGGTCTGGCATTATTTTTATTTGGTATGGATTTAATGTCTATTGCCTTAAAAGCGGTGGCAGGGGATAAGATGAAAATTATCCTGAGGAAATTAACCTCAAATCGATTTATGGGGGCTGCTACGGGTGCTGCTGTTACCGCTGTTATTCAATCTTCTTCGGTTACTACTGTGTTAGTGGTAGGTTTTATTTCAGCCAACCTGATGACAATGTCACAATCAGTGGGTGTGATTATGGGGGCGAATATCGGTACCACGATTACTGCTCAGATTGTTGCCTTTAAAGTTACCAAAGCTGCATTTTTAATGATAGCCATTGGTTATGGCATGCAATTTTCACCAAAAAATGAAAAAATCAAACATTATGGTCGTATGATAATGGGTCTTGGCATGATTTTTTACGGTATGAGTGTCATGAGTAGTGCCATGCAGCCACTGCGAACTTATCAGCCGTTTTTAGATCTGATGATTAGCATGGATAACCCTATTGTTGGTATTGCAGTGGCAGCAGTCTTTACCGGTTTAATACAATCGTCTTCAGCAACGACCGGTATTGTCATTGTCATGGCCAGCCAGGGCTTCATCTCTTTACCAGCCGGGATCGCTCTTGCTTTTGGTGCAAATATCGGAACCTGTGTCACCGCTATGCTAGCGTCCATTGGTAAACCTCGTGAGGCGGTCAGAGCTGCTGCCGTACATGTGTTTTTTAATATTGCCGGAGTATTGCTATGGGTGATGTTTATTGATCAATTAGCTGATTTTGTCCGCTACCTTTCTCCAGCCCATCCTGAACTGACAGGACTGGATAAACTGGGCGCTGAAACACCAAGACAGATAGCAAATGCACATACAATATTTAACCTTGCGAATACCTTTATTTTTATCTGGTTTACCACTCAAATTGCATCATTAGTGATGAAACTGCTGCCTGACAAACCGACCCCTATTGAAGAAGAAGGTTTGGTTGTTGAGGCAAAATACCTGGATGAATATCTTATCAATACACCTTCTCTTGCATTAGATCGGGTCAGACTGGAAGTGCTGCATATGGGAGAAATTGTCAATGACATGACGAGGAAAATCATGCCCGCCATATTAGATGGCAGTAAAAAGACTATCAGTAAAATTGAATCTCGTGATGATGAAGTTGACTTGTTATATGAACTAATTGTTGACTATTTAGGGCAAATAAGTAAACAGAATTTAACTGATTTACAAACGGAAGAATTACTGGAATTAATGGAAGCTGTAGGTGATCTTGAAAATATCGGTGATACTATTGAAACTAATTTAGTTGCTCTGGGTATGGAACATGCCACTTCCGATTTTACTATTAGTGCGCCGACTCGTAAGGTGTTAACTCATTTTCATGAGAAAGTTTATAAAGCAGTAGACGGTGCTATTCAGGCGGTATCGCAAAATAATGTAGCAGTCGCACAAATGGTAATCGATATGAAAGATGATATTGCTAATTTAGCCACTTCTGCTGCTGAACATCAGGCTGAACGCCTGGTCGTTGATGAGCCTAATAGAATAGCAGCTTATACCACTGAAATTGATATTATTGAAAAACAAAAACGAATCTACTATTTTGCCAAACGTATGGCAAAAACTGTGATTAAAAATAAAAATGTTTAATATCTTATAAAGGGGAAAATTGTGGAAATCAATAAAATAATAAAGGATCTGAAATCGATTTTTAAAAAAGATAAAATAAAAAAACCTCACTGTGAAGCATTAGCTGATTTACTTAAAGAACTGGAAAAAAAAGAAAAGAAAATTAAATCTGAACTAGACGCTGCAAGCAGCAAGAAAAAACAAAAAAAATTAAAAATATCATTAAAAATAGTCAAGGTGCAAATAAGAAAAGGTTATTCCAAACTTAATGCCCTTAAAAATTGCAACTAAGCCATAGCACTAAGTTGAGCTGAAAAACCTGATAGCCCGCTTAGGACATTAAGTGGCTATAAAATTGACTTAAAAAAACCTTTAGATTAATAAGTTTGACTATTAGATCTTCTGATGTAGTCCGTATTTTCAGACTATCGTTTCCATAATAGGATAGTCTGTATAACCTTCGGGACCGGGAGAATAAAAAGTATCTTGGTCAGCTTCATTAAGTTCTGCATTTGCATTGAATCGTTCCGGTAAATCAGGATTCGCCAGAAAAGCGACACCAAAAGCAACCGCGTCAAATTTACCTTCTTCAATACCACGATTTGCTTCGTCAGCAGTGAATCCCATATTGGCTATCAGTACACCATGATAATGCTTACGCACAGGTGTTAAAATATCGCCACTTTGTTGTTGAAGAAAATCAGCTCTCATCAGATGCAAGTAAGCTAAATTATAGCTATTTAATTTTTCAGCTAACCAGATCGACAGGCCAACGGGATCACTATCCAACATACTATTAAATCCGTTCAAAGGCGATAGGCGCAAGCCAACTTTATCACTACCACAGATTTTGCACACCGAGCCTAAGACTTCCAGTAAAAGTCTGGCACGATTGTTAATGCTGCCGCCATATTTACCGTTACGTTTATTTGAACCATCACGTAAAAACTGATCCAGTAAATAACCATTGGCAGCATGTACTTCAACACCATCAAAGCCTGCCAGCATGGCATTTTCCGCAGCGACTTTAAAACCATCAATGACCGCTGGTATTTCCGCGTCTGTCAGTTCTCGAGGCGCCACATATTCCAGTTTACCTTGCGGTGTGTGTATTTGACCATCAATGGCAATTGGACTGGGTGCGACCGGCTGGACTCCATCGTTAAGAGCAGGATGAGTGGCTCGGCCGCCATGCCATAATTGCAGAAATATCTTACCACACTTAGCATGAACTGCATCGGTAACCTGTTTCCAACCATTGATTTGTTGTTGTGAATAAATACCGGGTTCACTGATAAAAGCAGAATGACCTTGCATAATCATCGTTGCCTCTGAAATGATAAGCCCGGCACTGGCACGTTGTGCATAATAATCTGCCATTAAACGTCCCGGTACATGATTTTCTTCTGCTCGAGAACGCGTCAAAGGTGCCATCAGAATTCTATTTTTCAGAATTTGAGATCCGATTTTTAAAGGTTTAAAGCTGAAGGATCCCCACAAATTTACCCTATTGTACCGAGACACATCACATCTTGGCTCAATTGTGTAAACACTTGTTTCAAATCCTTC
>JAHXHI010000080.1 GCA_025656775.1 gamma proteobacterium symbiont of Bathyaustriella thionipta | reverse complement strand
AATCTTAGAAATTGAAAGCTATTTATGAATCCTGTATTGTGGATTTATTGAAAAAGTATTAAAAATAGGGGTTATTCTACAGCCTCGTTGGCGCTGGATAATGGAAACCCTGCGAGGCCCCATGCATCAATACTTCGTTGAACCAGAGAATGGTGGTGCTCCCACTAACCGCATGTTTCGTTCCGTTGTGTACCAGCGTTCTAAAAAACAATTAGACACACTCCCCCTGGGTACCAAAATCAATGTTTATCGAATTGGCTATGAATGGATGGATCACTCTTTATCAGCATTAAGAGAAAATGAGATAAGCGAAGATTTACGCGTACTCATTGGCGGCAGTGAATGCCAACAGCCTTATGATGCCAGCTTATTCAATATTTCAGCCATGAGCTTTGGTGCCATAAGCCAAAATGCGATTTTAGCACTCAATGGCGGCGCGAAGATTGATCACTTTGCTCATAATACAGGCGAAGGCTCTATTAGTCCTTACCATCTCAAACCAGGCGGCGATTTAATTTGGCAAATTGGTACTGGTTATTTTGGCTGTAGAACTCAGGATGGTCAATTTTCTGATGATCTGTTTGTGCAAAAAGCCAATTTAAACAATGTTAAAATGATCGAAATTAAATTATCTCAAGGTGCCAAACCCGGCCATGGCGGTATATTACCTGCGTCCAAAAACACGCTCGAAATAGCAAAAATTCGTCATACTGAACCCTTCGTACAAATCGATTCACCGCCAACACATGGTGCTTTTTCAACCCCGATTGAAATGATGCATTTTATCCAGAAATTACGCAACTTATCCGGGGGTAAGCCAATAGGCTTTAAACTCTGTGTTGGCCGTCGCAGTGAATTTGTTGCCATATGTAAAGCCATGGTTAAAACAGGCATTAAACCAGATTTTATTACCATTGATGGCGGTGAAGGCGGTACCGGTGCAGCACCATTAGAATATTCCAATTCGGTTGGTGTCCCTTTGAGAGATGGTTTAGCATTTGTGATTGACTGCTTAATGGGTTTTGATTTAAAAAAAGAAATTAAAGTGATTGTCAGCGGTAAAATTTTAACCGGATTTCATCTGATCAAGAATCTCGCCTTAGGTGCTGACTTGTGCAATAGCGCCAGAGGAATGATGTTAGCCCTGGGATGCATTCAATCATTAGAATGTAATAAAAACAAATGTCCAACAGGGATAGCAACACAAAATCCCAAATTTACAGCCGGCCTGGTGGTTGAAGATAAAAAGCAGCGAGTGGCCAACTTTCATCATGAAACCATTAACAGTGTTCGTCAATTACTTGCTGCGTCCGGTCTGGAGCAAACAAAATTACTCAATCGCTCACATATTCATCGCCGCGTCAGCGCCACTCAAACACTTCGTTATGATCAACTCTTTCCCTATGTTGCAACCGGCAGTTTGCTAAGTGAGCCTTACCCAGAACATTTTGAACAGGAAATGAAAGAAGCGACAGCCAATAGCTTCAGAGCAAAACAATGCTTTGCCAATGTGGATGGCGAAATGGTGTGTATCGTGCCTTAACATGAAGTAAATGCTCTTCAGAAGGAAAATCTTTTTTAGTTTTTAAAATCATTAATTTCATATTATTAAGGTCAGGTGAATCTATTGTTAATAATACACTCTTTGTTTTTAAACAACTCAGGAAGCATAAGGCTTATTAGATATTATAGGATAATACTGAGAGCACCATAACGAAGTAGATGAGTAATCAAGAATTTTTAAAAATGTTTAAGCCATTTAATGTAAGTGTGTATAGATACCACCTTGATACTGCCCTTTAAGTACCACACCCATATCAGGCGTTGGCAAACGCAGGTCTACATAATCACTCATATCGATAGTCATAAAATCAGTAATATACTGAAATGAATGTTTATTATAAATCTCAAGATAATCATCTAATGCACTCACAGCGCGTCTTGCTTTCTCACAAACCGTATCTCTATCCTGAAGAGTTGTTATTAAAAACATCCTTTTATCAATATGAAAGTCTTCCTGAAGCATATAGCCAACGATTTTGTGCCAGATAGCATTACATTCATTGAAAGAGTGATGCGAATAATCAAGGTTAATAACAACGCCATAGGTTTTAATTGCCTGATTCATAATTCCCCCCCCCCCACATATTAATTCACATATGAATTAATGAAGTAAACAATGACCTGTTAAAAAAATTTTTGCTGATTATTTAGAATAATACTTATCTCCATTTATCTTAAAAGATTATGGTGATTTTTAATATTCGTTTAACTACTTGTTATTATTTCGGAAACTACTTAGAGAAAGGAATGTCATTAAACAAAAAAATATATTTTTTGCTATAACCGGATGTGGCTGTGTAATGATAAGTGGTATTAATGACTTATCATTACACTATTTTTAATGCCTGAATAAGCTTCTAACCACGAATATGACCATCACCCAGAACGATGTATTTTTGTGAAGTGAGCCCCTCCAGACCAACAGGACCACGAGTATGAATCTTATCAGTACTGATACCGATTTCTGCACCCAGACCATATTCAAAGCCATCAGCAAAGCGAGTAGAGGCATTAACCATCACTGAACTGGAGTCCACTTCAGCTAAAAAACGTCTGGCACGGGTATAGTCTTCTGTGATAATGGCTTCAGTATGACCTGAACTGTGCTCAAAGATATGCTCAATAGCGACATCCATACCATCAACTACACGTATAGACAGAATGGGAGCCAGATATTCGGTATCCCAGTCTTCTTCCGTAGCGGCAACAACAGATTGCTCAACCAGAACAGCCGCACTGCGTTCACAACAACGTAATTCGACACCTTCCTGTGCGTATTTTTGCGCCAGTTCAGGCAAAATATCATCCACAACAGCGGCATCAATTAATAAGGTTTCCATGGCATTACACACACCATAACGATGTGTTTTTGCATTGTAGGCAATATCAATGGCTTTTTGACGATCAGCCTTACCATCAATATAAACATGACAGATACCATTAAGGTGCTTAATCACTGGTACACGGGCATTGCCGCTGATGCGTTCAATTAAGCCTTTACCACCACGAGGGACGATCACATCGACATAGTCCTGCATGGTAATCAGTTCACCCACAGCTTCTCTGTCAGTGGTTTCAATCACCTGTACGACATCTGAGGGCAACCCCGCCTGTTCAAGCCCCTGCTTTATACAGACAGCAATGGCCTGATTGGAATTAATAGCCTCAGAGCCGCCACGTAAAATCGCAGCATTGCCTGACTTCATACATAATGCAGCCGCATCGGCAGTCACATTCGGCCTGGACTCATAAATAATGCCGATCACACCCAGAGGAACGCGCATTTTACCAATTTGCAGACCTGATGGCTGATAATTCATATCGGCTATTTCGCCCACAGGATCAGGCAAAGCGGCAATCTGACGAAGCCCTTCTGCCATCCCCTGAATACGTTCTTCATTAAGCGCCAGGCGATCTAATAATGCATCATCCAGACCGCGTTCTTTGCCTGCTTTGAGATCTTTATTATTTTCATCGATTAATGTTTGCATTGACGATTCTAATAAATCAGCAATGGCCAATAAGGCACTATTTTTCTTATTACTACTGGCCTTGACTAATGCTCTGGAAGCCTGACGTGCCCGTTGACCGATTTCGGTCATGTATTGTTTAATATCCATTATTTATTCCACATTAAGTATTCATAGATTTTTTACAGAAGATAAATACGTTTTACCCGCAACAGCAGCCAAAATCAACTGCATCATATCCCAGGGATCACCTGTTTCAGCACCTTTGGCCATTTTATCTGCGTGTAAAAGCTGTTTAAGTAATTGCTGCCAATGTTCCGGTCGACTGGTGCACAAAGCCTGAGCCAGCAGCGATTTTCGTTTGGGGAAAATATAAACACCTTTCATTGCCGCCTCAATATTGCGCTGCTGCCCGTCCACAATTGCAGACATTTTTGCCAGCATTCGTACTTCTTTGGCAACCAGCGACATAATTAATATAATCGACAAGCCCTCTCGCTGCAGACCATATAACATTCGTGATGCGCGTTTTAAATCACCGGATAAGGCGCAATCAAATAGCTCAAATAAATTATAGCGGGCACTGTCAAAAACAGCCTCGGCAACCTGTTCATAATCCAGAGACACCATTTGTTTGTTGTTCGTCAGCGGATAGAGAAGACTGAGTTTTTCAATTTCCTGATCGGCTGCCAGCAAGTTGCCTTCAACCCGATCATTAATCAATTGCAATGAATCTGCCTGTAAAGCTAAGCCTTTAGTCTGTAAACGTCGCTGCAGAAATTGATTAAGCTGACGTCCCTCTATGGACCAGACTGTCACGATACCTGCAACCGCATCAAGCGCTTTATACCATTTACTTTTTTTGGTCGCTGATTCGACCTTACCGGCAACAATTATTAGCATAATATCAGGCGGCAGATTGTCACAATATTGAATTAAAGCCGTGCCTTTATCGGAAGGTTTACCCGTAGGCATGTGAACTTCAATCACTTTTTTTCTGGCAAATAAAGACAGCTCATTGGCTGCTGCCAACAAAAGATTCCAGTCAAAATGCGCATCGGCAGTATAGACTTCCCGCTCTTCATAACCATAGTAATGAGCGGCTTTACGCAACATATCAACCGCTTCCCAATGCTGCAAAGGTTCATCACCACACACCATGTAAACAGGATGCTGTCTTGCCTTGAGATCATTTCTGAGCTGATCAGCTTTGATTTGCATAGCGATTAACTCGTTGCCTGAAGGGATTTAAGATAACAGCAATTAGTTAGCAATTGCTTTCATACGACGTAATACCTGTATAATCGCTGGCTGCATCATTTCTTTGCGAATAATCTTTTCTTCATTATCCTTACCTAAAACATCATTAGCATCATTTCTAAAATTGCGCACCACACTGACCGTTTGCTGTTGAGCAAGTTGCTGACCACCACTATTTTGAACAACAAAAGTGATATCTAATTGTAATTCATATTCACGGATCCGCTTACCACCCACATTCAAGGCTCTGCGTTGCGTACCGCGAGATAAAACCGTCACAACAGCTGTTGCTTCTTCAGGTGAAGAGACTATTTTACTGCCCACATTTTGCAATGCTTTTGATAAGGCCTTACCGACATCCGAATAGCCTTTATCCACGACTTGAACTCGTTCATATAAGGCCGGTAATACGATATCACCACGTAAATGAAAACCGCAGCCCGTCAGAAGAACGGCCATTAGCAAAATAAATCCCAAAGCTTTCGTCTGAGCGATTCCCTTAGCTCTTAAATGAGCTTTCATAGTTTTGATTTGTTTCATCATGCTTCCTAATTGGCAACAATATTAACCAGTTTTCCAGGTACAACAATGACTTTTCTCACCGTTTTACCTTCTATATTTCGTACAGCACCCGCCGTTTCCAGTGCTGACTTTTCAATACTTTCTTTATCGGCATCAACCGGGACTTCTAATTTATCCCGAAGTTTACCATTAACCTGGACAATATATTGAATTGATTCTTCAACGAGTGCTGATTCATCAACTTCAGGCCATAATTCATTCACAATTGCACCATCATGCCCTAACTCATGCCACAGTTGATGAGTAATATGCGGAATAATCGGTGACAACATCAATAAAACATGTTCCAGCACATTCTGCTTGAGTGCCCTGCCCTGTTCAGATTTTTCCAGATGTTCTGACATTTTTTCCATCATATTAAATAACTCACGCACTTTAGCAATGGCGGTATTAAAGGTATGACGGCGGCCAATATCATCGCCTACTGAGCTGATCGTCTGGTGTAATTTATGACGCAGCTTTTTGGCCTCTTTATCAAGCCGGGTCGTATCAAGCACTGCAATCTCGCCCACCTTTTCATTCAGAGCGACATGCTCCACAACCGTCTTCCATAAGCGTTTCAGATATTTAAACTGACCTTCAACACCACTATCAGACCATTCCAGAGACTGCTCCGGGGGTGCGGCATACATCATAAACAAACGGGCGGTATCAGCACCATATTGGTCAATAATACCTTGTGGATCCACGGTATTACCTTTTGATTTAGACATTTTGGCACCGTCTTTGAGTACCATGCCCTGAGTCAGCAGATTTTTAAAGGGTTCATCACCCTTAACCAGACCTTCATCCCGCATTAATTTATGAAAAAAGCGAGAGTAGAGCAAGTGCAGAATAGCATGTTCGATACCACCCACATATTGATCCACTGGTCCCCAGTAGTTCGCCCGTTCATCGAGCATTGCATTATCATTGCCAGGTGAGCAATAACGTGCATAATACCAGGAAGATTCCATAAACGTATCAAAGGTGTCGGTTTCACGTTCTGCATCAGCGCCGCATGCCGGGCACTTGCACTGATAAAATTCCGGCATGCTCTTAATCGGTGAACCTTCTCCTGTAATAACCACATCAACCGGTAACTTCACGGGTAAATCTTCTTCGGGTACCGGCAGGGAACCACAGTCAGGACAATTGATAATGGGAATAGGTGCCCCCCAATAGCGCTGTCTTGAAACACCCCAGTCGCGTAAACGATATTGAACTCGTTTTTTACCTTTGTTTAAGGTTTCCAATGCTTCAGGTATTTTTGCCATCGCTTCAAGTGAGCTTAAACCATCAAACTGTGCAGAATTAATCAATACACCTTTTTCTGTAAAAGCCTGTTGTTCCAGATCAATCGTTTCCTCAGCAGCAGGCGCTATCACCTGACGAATAGCAATATCATACTTTTTGGCAAATTCGTAATCACGCTGATCATGAGCAGGTACAGACATCACTGCGCCTTCACCATAACCCATTAAAACAAAGTTAGCGGTAAAGACAGGTACTTGTTCACCGCTAACAGGATGAATGGCTTTAAGACCAATATCCATGCCTTTCTTTTCCATCGTTTCCATGTCAGCTTCGGCAGTAGACATTACTTTGGCTTCTTCAATAAAAGTCCGTAAACGTTCATTATTTTCAGCCATTTTCAGACTGAGCGGATGTTCTGCTGCCACTGCGACATAGCTCACACCCATTAAGGTATCAGGACGAGTAGTAAACACTTTAATCACATCACTGGAATCTGCCACGTCAAAACTGATTTCAGCGCCTTCGGAGCGACCAATCCAGTTTTTCTGCATGGTGCGAACCTGTTCAGGCCAGCCATCAAGTTGATCCAGATCCTGTAATAATTCTTCGGCATAATCAGTAATCTTCAAAAACCACTGAGGAATTTCTTTACGTTCAACCAGTGCGTCAGAGCGCCAGCCACGGCCTTCAATCACCTGCTCATTGGCCAATACGGTTTCATCGACGGGATCCCAGTTGACAATCGCATTCTTTTTATAAACCACACCTTTTTCGAATAAACGGGTGAATAACCATTGTTCCCAACGATAATAGTCAGGTTCACAGGTGGCCACTTCCCGTTCCCAGTCATAACCAAAACCCAGACGTTTTAATTGATCACGCATATAAGCGATGTTTTCACGGGTCCATTTACCGGGTGCGACCTTATTTTTCATCGCGGCATTTTCAGCCGGCAGACCAAACGCATCCCAGCCCATTGGCTGCAGTACATTTTTACCCTGCATACGCATAAAGCGTGATAATACATCACCAATAGAATAATTGCGTACATGCCCCATATGGAGCTGACCACTGGGATAAGGGAACATGGAGAGACAATAGTATTTTTCTTTAGTCTCATCTTCGGTGACATTAAAACATCTGTTTTCTTCCCAATAATTTTGTGCTTCTCGCTCAATCTGCTTGGGGTTATACGCCTGACTCATTGATTCTGATTCCTGGGTCTCAATTTGATACTGACTACGCTAATATTGACACAGATAAAACTGTGCATAAAACACGAAATTGTAACATTAATTTTTGTTCAAGTAATTCCATTTTAAGCTATACTTAACTCAGAGATGGTTTAAAACCAGGGCAAGATCATTATAAATGAGAAAAATTGATATAATAAGGGAACTTTTTACATAAACAAGGATCAGATCAATAAACCATTATGG
>JAHXHI010000375.1 GCA_025656775.1 gamma proteobacterium symbiont of Bathyaustriella thionipta | reverse complement strand
CTGGATGTTTAATGTGGATGGTGCCCGAAGTAAGTTGAATCGGGCATATGAAAAGTTAATCGGTCAAAATTAATGTGTTTAGGTACTAGCTGTGGTGCACCAAAATGACCAAAGATCAGCATATAATTAGATAAAATATTAACCAAAAGCCCCAGAATTCCAGTTAGCATAATGGGTATGATATTCGCCATGCCCTCACTGAGATAACGCAAAATATAAAAGCCGGCAATGGCAGGCATTCCCCAGGCAATTGCATAAAGATAGCTGCTGGCAATGGGAAGAATGGGGGCTTTGACATTCATAAATACAAACAGATCATAGGCTGAAATTAACACAAGAAAGCCAAACAGACTTAATAAAATACCAATCCAGATGGACTGGCGTATCGTATGGCCGATTTTGTGGTAATGTTTTGCACCGCAAAAATGCGCGACAGTGGGAGTGATAGCCGTTAAAACACCGCCGATAAATAACATCAAAGGGATCCAGATACTGGAACCAACGGCCACTGCAGCGAGATCGACTGCACTGGCCTGACCGGACATAACGGTATCAACAACACCCATTGCCATTTGACTGAATTGAGTGCCAACGACTGGTGCAGCAAGGAGCAGCAGAGATAACAATTGCTTTTTTAAGTGATATAAAAAAGAATGATAGTTTGTAACCAGTTTAAAAATAACAAAAGGCCCTGTTAATCACCTGACAAATGCTAGCCGATGGTGTTAAATAATCTTATTATACGCTTTTTACTGCAAAGACATATTGGAAAAACATGAAACGCCTTGAACAAATACAGCCTTTGTCCAGAGAGCATCATCTATCGCTTCTTTTAGCTCAAAAAGCGATAAAAATGAGTGCAGATGGTCAAGAAGATGCAATAGCCAGGCTGTGTCAGGAAATTGTGAGTGAATATCCTGATGTCTGGCAAGTGCATTTTCACATAGAAGAAGACAGTATTTTTTCTCACGTTAAAAACAGGCAGCACAATGCCCAGCCAAAAGAAAGGGAAGTGGCGCAGCTATGTGAGCAATTACAGCAGGAGCATTTAACCATGACGGCTTATTATCAGCAGATGAAGTCAGGTGACTATACGATTCTGGGTGATTTTGGTGAATTACTGAAGCAGCATACCCGTACTGAAGAAAGACAATTATTTCCTCTGCTTGATGAACTTCTGAGCCCCGAGGAACTGGATGACATTTATCAGATCAGCCTTAATTATCGCTTGTTGTGATTGCTTATAAGTATCAATAAACTTATTTACCATCCATTCTAATACATAGTAATCTTAATCATAATTTCTTATACTTGAGCAAGAATTATAGTTGTTTTATTTGCCGTTCATAACTTGTTGAAAAATAAGTAAATAAAAATGACCTTGTAAATGACAGGGTTCTTCGGCTTCTAAAATACAATAAAATTATATTATTAAAACTCAAATTTAAAGTACTAATATTGAATGATGATGCCTTATTATCAATCAATCTTAGTACCTGGCAGGAGATGACACTATGTCGAATCAGAACTTAAGTCAGAGCTCTGAACTGGATATCGATCAGTTAGAAACACAGGAGTGGCTTGATGCACTGGAGAGTGTTCTGGAAGTTGAAGGCCCCGAACGTGCCCATTTTTTAATAGAGCAGATGATTGAGAAAGTTCGTCGCTCAGGAGTCAACCTGCCGCATTCTTCAAATACGGCTTATGTCAATACCATTCCACCTCATCTGGAATCAGCAATTCCGGGTGATATGGCCATTGAAGCTCGAATTCGCTCATTGATCCGCTGGAATGCAGCGGCAATGGTGGTCAAAGCTAATCGAAAATCCACTGAACTGGGTGGACATATTGCCAGCTTTGCCTCAGCCGCTACGCTTTATGATGTTGGCTTTAATCATTTCTTTCAGGCTCCGACCCATGAACATGGCGGTGATATGGTGTTATTTCAGGGACATTCAGCACCGGGTATGTATGCCCGTTCGTTCCTGGAAGGAAGACTGGATGAAGCTCAACTGGACAAATTTCGTCAGGAAGTTGATGGCGGCGGCTTATCATCCTATCCGCATCCCTGGTTAATGCCTGATTACTGGCAGTTTCCTACCGTATCAATGGGACTGGGGCCTATTCAGTCAATTTATCAGGCACGTTTTATGCGTTATATGCAGGATCGTGGTCTGGCCAATACCCGTAATAGAAAAATCTGGACATTTATTGGTGATGGTGAGACTGATGAGCCGGAAACATTAGGGGCTATTTCACTGGCTGCAAGAGAAAAACTTGATAACTTAATCTGGGTGATTAACTGTAACTTACAGCGTCTTGATGGCCCGGTCCGTGGTAACGGCAAAATTGTTCAGGAACTGGAAGCCGTGTTCCGGGGGGTTGGCTGGAAGGTGATTAAAGTGATGTGGGGCAGCTACTGGGATCCATTGCTGGCCAAAGATAAAGATGGTTTGCTGAAACGCCGTATGATGGAATGTGTCGATGGTGATTTCCAGAACTATAAATCCAAAGATGGTGCCTATGTACGTGAGCACTTCTTTGGCAAATACCCCGAATTAAAAGCCATGGTTGCTAATATGTCTGATGCGGATATATGGCGTCTTAACCGTGGCGGACATGACCCACATAAAGTTTATTCAGCCTATAAAGAA
This sequence comes from gamma proteobacterium symbiont of Bathyaustriella thionipta, assembly GCA_025656775.1. GTDB lineage: Bacteria > Pseudomonadota > Gammaproteobacteria > GRL18 > GRL18 > GRL18. Next base: position 5,458 of record JAHXHI010000375.1, on the reverse strand, counting down.
GCGGCAGAAACCACCGATCAGCCAGTGGTTGTGTTAGCGCATACGGTTAAAGGTTACGGCATGGGCTCTGCAGGTGAAGGGCAGATGCGTACTCACTCACAGAAGAAGCTGGATGCAGAAGAAATGATTGCCTATAAGAATCGTTTCAATATTCCTATTTCTGATGAACAGGCAGGCAGAGCGGATTATTACCATCCGGGAAAAGACAGTGAAGAATACAAATACATGATGTCCCGCCGTGAAGCACTGGGTGGTGTAATGCCGGTGCGAAATCATTCGGCTGCACCTTTGGATATACCGGAACTATCTATTTTTGAGCCTATCCTGAATGGCTCAGGTGACAGAGAAATGTCAACGACAATGGCCTTTGTGCGTATGCTGACACTGCTGAGCCGTGATAAGAATATTGGTGAAAATGTCGTGCCTATCGTACCGGATGAAGCACGTACTTTTGGTATGGAAGGCATGTTCCGTCAACTGGGTATTTATTCCTCAGTTGGACAGCTTTATACGCCGCAGGATAAAGATCAGGTTATGTTCTACAAAGAAGACAAATCCGGCCATATTCTACAGGAAGGTATTAACGAAGCCGGAGCAATGTCATCATGGATTTCTGCGGCAACAGCTTATAGCACTACAGGCGTTAATATGGTGCCGTTTTATATTTACTACTCCATGTTTGGTTTTCAACGTGTGGGTGATCTGGCATGGATGGCGGGTGATATGCAGGCGCGTGGATTCTTACTGGGCGGAACGGCAGGTCGTACTACGCTGGCAGGTGAAGGATTGCAGCATCAGGATGGTCACTCGCTGCAAATGGCGGCGACTATTCCTAACTGTGTAACCTATGATCCGACTTTTTCTTATGAATTAGCGGTGATTATTCAGGACGGTATGCGTCGTATGTATAAAGAGCAGGAAAATGTGTTCTATTACGTGACCGTGATGAATGAAAACTATCAACAGCCGGCAATGCCAAAAGGTGTTGAAAAAGGCATCCTTAAAGGTATGTATTTATTGCAGGGTGGCGGCAAACGACGTAAGAAGATCCAGTTAATGGGCTCTGGTACGATTTTACGTGAGGTCATTGAAGCTGCACGACTACTTAATGAAGACTGGTCTGTGGATGCCGATGTCTGGAGTGTCACCAGCTATAATGAATTACGTCGTGAAGCTCAGGATATTGACCGCTGGAATATGCTGCATCCGCTGGAAGATCCAAAGATTTCCTATATTGAAAAATGCCTGAAAGATCGTCGCGGGCCCGTACTGTCTGCCACGGATTATATCAAGGGTTACTCTGATCAAATCAGAAAATGGGTACCAGCGAAATATGACGTATTAGGCACAGACGGCTTTGGTCGCTCTGATACGCGTGCTCAATTGCGTAAGTTCTTTGAAGTGAATGCTGTTTATATTGTTATTGCTGCGCTTAAATCATTAGCTGATGACGGACAGTTCCCCGCAGGTAAGGTTCAGGAAGCCATTGTTAAATATGGTATTGATCCTGAAAAACCAAACCCAGCAACTGTTTAAGGGCTTTTTGCTCATTGCAACGAATTGAATGGAGTAACACTATGAGTAAAATGATAGAAGTATTTGTTCCGGATATTGGTGATTTTGACGAAGTTGAAGTCATTGAAATACTGGTATCCGAAGGTGACAGTATCAGTGTCGAAGACTCACTGGTCACAGTTGAATCCGATAAAGCAACGATGGAAATACCCAGCAGTCATGCGGGTGTAGTGGCTAAAGTAAAAGTTAATATCGGTGATAAGGTCTCTGAAGGCTCGTTGGTTATATTACTGGATGCAGACTCTGCTTCAGCAGAGCCTGCGGCAGCCAAGGAGCAGGAGGCTGAAACTAGTGTAGAAAGCAAACCTGCTCCAGCCCCAGCTCTGGCAAAGGCGTCTGCACCCGCTAAAAAAGCCCCTGCAGAAAAAGCACCGCCGACCATAAATATCGATCATGATAATTTCAAAAGAGCCCATGCCTCACCCGCAGTACGTAAATTTGCCCGAGAACTGGGTGTTGATTTAACCCGTGTCAGCGGTACCGGTAATCATGAGCGTATTCTCAGAGAGAATATTCAGGACTATGTCAAGCAGGCCTTAAGAGAGCCTGACGGCGGCGGTGCCAGCCTGGGTGTTGAACCCATGCCGGAGGTTGATTTCAGTCAGTGGGGCGATGTGGAAACGAAGAAGCTTTCCAAAATCAATATCCTGACCGGTAAATTCATGCACCGTAACTGGGTAAATGTGCCACATGTCACGCAGTTTGATGAAGCTGATATTACTGAGCTGGAAGCTTTCCGCAAGAAAACCAATATTGACTACGCCGATAAAGGTATTAAAGTCACCATGCTGTCATTTATTATGAAAGCGGTGGTTATGGGACTTAAAGAATTTCCGCGTTTCAACTCATCACTGGATGCATCGGGTGAAGCATTGATTCAGAAAAACTATTTCCATATTGGTATTGCAGTAGCAACACCTGATGGTCTGGTGGTTCCTGTTATTCGTGATGTGGATCAGAAGAGTTTGAGCGATCTGGCCGCAGAGTTGCGTGCAGTTTCAATAAAAGCACGAGATAAAAAACTCAAGCCTTCAGAAATGCAGGGCGGTTGTTTTACCATCTCCAGTTTAGGCGGTATTGGCGGCACCAGTTTTACGCCAATTATTAATGCCCCTGAAGTGGCAATTCTGGGTGTCTCTCGCTCAAAAATGCAGCCTGTCTGGAATGGCTCTGATTTTGAACCTCGTCTGATGTGTCCACTGTCATTATCCTATGATCATCGTGTTATTGATGGTGCAGAAGGCGCAGCATTTTCATCCTATCTGAGTAAGTTATTATCAGATGTTCGATACTTATTAATGTAATACACGGGAATTTAAAAATGAGTAATGTCATAGAAGTAAAAGTCCCGGATATTGGTGACTTCGATAGTGTTGAAATTATTGAAATACTGGTTGCAGAGGGCGATGAAATTAATGTTGAAGAAGCATTAATCACTGTCGAATCAGACAAGGCCAGTATGGAAATTCCATCCTCTGATGCCGGCACAGTCAAAACCATTAAAGTGGCTATGGGTGATAAAGTTTCACAAGGCAGTGTGATCATTGAACTTGAAGCTGCACAAAAAATTCAGGCAGACGCCTCTGAGGATAAGCCTGCACAAGAAGAGAGCAGTAGCGCAAATACTGCCGATGAAACCGCCAGTATACCTGATGCCGCACAATTTGACGGCACAGCTGATATACAGGCTCAGGTGGTTGTTTTAGGCTCTGGCCCCGGTGGATATACTGCCGCATTTCGTGCTGCTGATTTAGGCAAACAGGTGGTCTTGATTGAGAAAGATGACTACCTTGGCGGTGTCTGTCTCAATGTCGGCTGTATCCCTTCCAAGGCTTTGTTGCATGTCGCTGAAGTGGTTAATGAAGCGCGTGAATTTTCCAAACTGGGTGTGACTTATCAGGAACCTGAAATTGACACTGATAAATTACGTGAGCATAAAAATAAAGTTGTGGGGCGTCTGACTGGCGGTTTAAAACAGCTGGCAAAACAGCGCAAAGTACAAATTGTTAATGGTTATGGCAAGTTTACCTCAGCTAATAGCATAGAAGTAGAAGCGGCTGACGGCAGCAAACAAACGGTTGCTTTTGAAAATTGTATTATTGCTGCCGGATCATCAGTTACCCGTCTGCCCTTTATTCCCTGGGAAGACGAACGCGTCTGGGACTCAACCGATGCGCTTGAACTGAAAAATATACCTGAACGATTATTAGTCGTCGGTGGCGGTATTATTGGTCTGGAAATGGCTACTGTATATCATGCCTTAGGTGCTCAGGTAACCGTCGTTGAACTGGGACCCGGATTAATCCCTGGTGCTGATCGTGATCTGCTTAAACCTTTTGAACGGACGTTAAAACGACGTTATGAAAACATTTTTGTTAATACAAAAGTGACGACTCTGACACCGACTGATGAAGGTATTGTCTGTCAGTTTGAAGGTAAAAAAGCACCGGAGCAGGATACCTTTGATAATGTGTTAGTGGCAATTGGTCGTTCACCCAATGGTAAATTAGTTGATGCAGATAAGGCCGGTGTTATTGTTAATGAATACGGCTTTATTCCTGTGGATACCCAGCAGCGTACCAATGTGAATCATATCTTTGCCATCGGTGATGTTGTTGGTCAGCCCATGCTGGCACATAAAGCCACTCATGAAGCCAAAGTGGCCGCAGAGGTAATCGATGGTCAGCAACGTTACTTTGATGCTCGTACTATTCCTTCGGTGGCCTATACTGAACCGGAAGTCGCCTGGTGCGGTCAGACCGAAGAACAGCTTAAAGCTGAGGGTATTGAATACGAAAAAGGTGTATTCCCCTGGGCAGCCAGTGGTCGGGCATTATCCGTAGGTGTTGATGTCGGTATGACCAAAGTATTGTACGACAAAGCAACTCATCGCATGCTGGGTACTGGTATCTTAGGTAAAAATGCCGGTGAACTGATTGCTGAAGCGGCTTTAGCAGTGGAAATGGGTGCTGAAATGGAAGATGTGGCACTGACTATTCATCCACATCCCACACTGTCAGAAACCATTAATTTTGCTACTGAAGTGGCAGAGGGTACCTGTACTGATATTTATCTGCCCAAGAAGTAGCTTTGTTTTTTTAATAGAAGTTTCTGATGTATGACTGGCACCATACATCAGGTCTTATCTTGTACTCAATCTTGATACTCATACTATTATTTATTCATCAGTCCACGAATTGTTGATAAAATCGTTGCTGACGGTGTTTCATGAGCAAGGATGGTGCTGAGTTTACCGTCTTTTCCTACAATATAGGTTTCTGATGTATGATCAATACCATACATCAGGGCTGAATTAGAGTAGGGTACTTTTTCATAATAGGCACCGTATTGTGCAACGACCTGGTCAACATCATCAGGAGCGGCACTTAAGCCAATCATATCTTTGTCAAAATACTGCACGTACTCTGCCAGCACATCGGGTGAATCCCGGCCGGGATCGACACTGATAAAAATGCTTTGAAACTGTTTCTTTTCTTCAGGTGAGAGGTGAGCAACTGCACTGGATATAAAACTTAAATTAGTCGGACAAACATCGGGACATTTAGTATAACCAAAATAAATGGCCACAATTTTTCCTTTAAAATCAGATAAAGAGACCCAGCCATCTTTTCCAATTAATGAAAACTCGCCGCCACGATCTTTTATATCAGTTCCTCCATCTGTTTGAGCCGTTTGTGTGACAGCTGCTTTTTCAGGTTGATCCGACTTATCGGTTGTATTTTCAGCATGTGCTGACAGGGAGAGTAAAGAAAGTAAGACGAGAATACTAACTCGTGTCCATCCGTAAATAGCCTTTTTTTAGCATTCAACTAAAAAAAAGGCCATACAAAATCATATTCAGCTTTCTTAAAATTTAAAAACC
>JAHXHI010000390.1 GCA_025656775.1 gamma proteobacterium symbiont of Bathyaustriella thionipta | reverse complement strand
AAAACTGGCTGCATGACAGCAGAAATGATGATGGATATTATATATCTTATTTTTTAATTGTGTTGTCTTGACAGTGGGGTCCACTATAACTCAGGGATGACTATTTTTTTGTCACAGGCTGGAAGCTATACACAATTTTGCAAAAAGAAAAATCATATTTACTGGACCGATATAATTATAATTAAGGTTTTATGGTATGGATGCGATTAAAAATAAAATTCAAAGAAGTAATCCTCAGTATTATCTTCTGTGTTATTCTCCGAAAAATAACAATACATAAAATCTGATTATTGGCACTGAAAATATATTATGTGCCGGTATAAACAGATCACAATCGTTTTTCTCTAAAAAAATTTTAGAATTAATACAGATGTTGACCCGCATCATTGTAATAAACATGATGTCAAGTATATTAATAAATAAGAACATCCTCAAACTTCTTTCTCCTCTTAATATGGACAAAAAAAATGCGTAAAAAACCAACAATTGCTACGATGTTTGGAAAATCCCCTTTTAAAGCATTGCAAACTCATATGGGTATTGTTAAAGAGTGTGTATTAGAAGTGCCGTCATTATTTGATGCACTCATTGCAGGTGATAAACAAACACTGACAACCCAACAAGAAAAAATCTTTTCTAAGGAAGAGGAAGCCGATATTTTGGTTGATGAACTGCGTATTCATCTACCGAGAAGTTTGTTTATGGCAGTAGATAGACGAGACTTGCTGGATTTATTAAAACTCCAGGATAATATTGCTGATACGGCTCAGGATATCGCAGGCTTAATGATGGAAAGAGATATGTCCGTGCCGCAAGACATGGTAGAACCTCTTAAGGCATTGGTACAGCGCTGTGTTGATACCTGCATGCATGCAGCAACTATTGTCGAGCGAATTGATGAACTGATTGAAACCGGTTTCCGTGGTCGTGAAGCGACAGATGTTGAAACTATGGTAGAAGAATTAAGCAATATTGAAGATGAAACCGACCAAATGGGCCGAGACCTGGTCCAGTTATTATTTTCAATAGAAGATAATATGAACCCTGTCTCAGTCATGTTCTGGTATCAGATGATCCAGTGGGTTGGAAATTTGGGAGACCATGCTGAAGATGTCGGTAATCAAATGCGTCTTTTAATTGCGAAATAACACAAAAGCTGCTTTTCAAAATTTAATCAATTATTCTAAAATTTAAATAGGTATCTATAATGGAAATTATCTCAGAATGGGGCACGGTTTTCATGATCATGGCCATTGTTTTTGGCTTTTATATGACATGGGGAATTGGTGCTAATGATGTTGCTAATGCGATGGGAACATCAGTAGGTTCCGGTGCTATTACAGTTAAACAGGCGATTATTATTGCCGCAGTCTTTGAATTTGCCGGTGCTTTTATTGCGGGTGGTACCGTCACTAAAACGATACGAAAAGGGATCATTGATCCCAGCTCTATTTCAGGGACACCTGAAATCCTGGTTTATGGTATGCTGGCAGCATTACTGGCAGCCGGTATCTGGTTAATGATCGCTTCAGCTCGTGGCTGGCCTGTTTCAACAACACATACTATTGTCGGTGCTATTGTCGGATTTGCAGTAGCTGGTATTGGTATGGATGCTGTTAACTGGGGTAAAATTGGCTCAATTGTAGCCAGCTGGCTTGTTTCACCTATTGTCGGCGGAACCATTGCCTTTTTATTGATGATGAGTATTCGAAAATTAATTATTAATACTGAACAGCCGTTTCAAAATGCCCGAAAATGGGGGCCGATGTATGTGTTTTTTGTGGGATGGATCGTCTCATTAGTCACACTGTTCAAAGGTCTGAAACATTTAAATCTTGAATTTTCACCCATTGAAAGCGTTATAGTAGCCACAGTCTTTGGTATCATTTGTGCGTTAATTGGACGTGCAATGATTAATAAAGTCACTGTTGATAATGATGCGGATAAAGACTTCCATTTTGCCAGCGTCGAAAAAGTATTTCTGCCAATGATGGTATTTACTGCCTGTGCGATGGCCTTTGCTCATGGTTCTAATGATGTTGCTAATGGTATTGGTCCTTTGGCAGCTGTGGTCGATATTATTTCTAATGACGGTAATGTGGCTCAGAAATCCGGTTTACCTTTATGGATATTATTTCTTGGTGGTGCAGGTATTGTCATTGGTTTGGCGACAATGGGTTATAAGGTCATGCAGACCATTGGCACAAAAATTACTGAATTAACGCCAACCCGTGGTTACTGTGCGACTCTAGCTGCAGCGATTACCGTTGTTGTTGCATCTAAAACAGGATTACCTGTATCGACTACACAAATCGCTGTAGGTTCAGTAATGGGAGTAGGGCTTGCTCGTGGTATTGGCGCCCTGGATCTCAGAGTTATTGGTAATATTGTTGTATCCTGGGTTGTCACCTTGCCCGCTGGGGCGATTCTTGCTGCTATATTCTTCTTCATCTTTAAAGGGATATTTGGATCATCATAAATGTTCTGCCTGAAAACTGAACCCTTTACCGATGTTCAGATAATTAAGGATATTGTTTTTCCGAGTGAATTAACTTTCAGGGTCTTGCTGGTAACGGGCCCACCAGGTTCGGGGAAGAGTACCTTAATTAGAAATCTGGGTGGCTGGTCTGAAGAAGGCTATGTTGATTTATCCATGAATAAATGGTGGACAGCACAAAGCCTGTCTCTCCGGCCACGAGAAATACACATGGGCTTCCCTTTTAAAGGTATAAAGGAAGCAATGGCTGTTTTTGAACCACGGTGGCTTGAAGCAAACCCACCTCTGCAACTGGAATTTGATAGAATTTGCATACCACCCCCTAAACGACATTTCTGGAATGTTGATTGGTGTAAACGCTATGCTTTTGAGTTTATCCTTCCAAAGGCAGAAACAATACTGGAATGGCGAACGAACAGAGCGAAATCCGGTTCACATTATGTTGATAAAAATATTATATTGAGTCAGATTCAACAACAATTACATACTTATGAGACTATAGCTCAATATCTTGCTGAGCATGGTCTTTTTGTTTATGTTCGTGAAGGTAATCAGGGGCGACCTCTGCGTATCATTACCTGAATTAAATTTATTTAAATAAACGTTATCTCGAGAAAATTAGTATGGCAAAAACGATTTCAAAGAAACGGAAAAGTCTTTTAAAATTAATAAAAACAGCTTTTTCTGATCTTGAGCAGTGTGAAAAGGTTGATCTTAAAGATACCTATAAATTACCTAAGAAAAAGATAATGTTTCCTCTGGAAAATTATCCACTAGAAATACATGTAGGTCTAGATGCCCATGTATTGCATCTTTATCCAGAACTTCCTCTGGCTGATCAGCAAGACAACTTTTCAGAGCCTAACTATATTTTATTTGATCCGGATAGCTATTATTCTCGCATCAGTGGATTTTATCGCATCAGTGATGATGATAAAATTACCCTGGGTAGTGAGAATGCTGAACAATATGCATTTTTAAATACTTCAAAAAAACTTCCCCAGCAACAACTCAGCATTGCTAATTATGATGGTAAATTGACCTTCAAATGTCATTATCCTGAAACCGGAAGTTGTATCACGCCTCTTCTAAAGGAAAAGAAACTCCAAAAAATAAATAAATGGAGAAGAGAAAAAGTAACTCGTCTGGCTGAAATATTAGGTGATCCGTTAAAATTATTATCAACTGATGATGCCTTAAAACTTATTCAGAAAGTTAACGGTATTATTAATCATGATATGTACAGGGAAAAAAATAATAATGATAAACCCGGTGGTGTACTAACGATCCCGGATAAAATGAACCCGATTATTATTGGTGATTTACATACCCAAATGGACAATCTGCTGACATTATTAAGTCAAAATAATTTCCTGTCAGCACTTGAAAATGGCGATGCCTGTTTAATCTTTTTAGGGGATGCAGTGCACCCTGAGATTGCCGGAAAATATGATAAAATGGAAAGCTCCATGTTAATTATGGACATCATTTTTAAGTTAATAGTCCGCTTTCCAAAACATGTATTTTACCTTATGGGAAATCATGATAGTTTTTCTGAAGAAATAGGGAAAAAAGGCGTGCCGCAAGGTCTGCTCTGGGAAAAACAGTTAAAGAAATCCCGTGGTAAAAGCTACAGAAAAGAGATGCAGCAATTCTATGATAACCTGCCTTATTTAGCTTATTCCAAACACTTTATATGCTGTCATGCGGGGCCTCCAACTTCTGCTGTTAACTTGCATGCTTTGGTCAACATCCATAAGCATCCCAAACTAGTTAAAGATTTGATCTCCAGACGCTTACAAACTTCAAACCGGATGTCCGGTTATAACAAAAGTGATATTAAAAAACTGCGTCGTTGTCTTAATGTTGGAGAAAATACCCCCTTTATTGTAGGACATACTCCTATGGATGATGAAGAAACCCTTTGGGAAAACGTGGGTGGGATATCTGGCCATACTATTGTTTATGGCGGTAATCTTGAAAAAGTGGGAGTGATAGTACAAATTGGAAAAAGTATGTATTCATTAACCTATCCTGTTGAACCACTGACTAAGCTGGTTAGTATTGAAGCAAAAAAATAACGATGACAATAAATAATTAATTATATGAATGAACTACTCACTTTTTTTCAGTCTATAAATTTTAGTTCAGTTGATCTGGAACTGACTTTACGCTGTTTGTTTCAAGTTATTTTATTAGGTTCTTCAGCCGTTTTTTCGGGTTCTGAGACCGCTTTGTTTTCGTTAAGTCGTATTGATTTGCAAAAATTAAGACAATCCGGTCATAAGGATTCAGAAAATCTTCACGCAATGCTGGATGAACCCAGACGTTTGATTATCTCAATACTATGCGGCAATGAACTGGTTAATATTGCCTCAGCAGTTAATATGACCTCAATTTTACTGCTGATTTTTGCAGAGCATAATGTTGGCTGGATTAATATTGTCATTATGGTTCCTCTATTACTTTTAGTGGGCGAAGTAACACCCAAGACAATAGCAGTAAATTTCCCGGTTAAATTCGCTTCACGTATCACCGCTAAAATTTTGCCCCGATGGATTGCACTTATTACGCCTTTGCGAGAGGTGATTCGTTTTATTTCTGACTACATTACGACTTTAGTTGTAGGTGATAAAGTTGATAGTCAAAATATTCTTAAACCAGACGAATTTAGAACCTTACTCGAGGAAGGTGAAGAGACCGGGATAATTGATGCGACGGAACGGATACTCATTGATAATGTTCTTGAAGCATCAGAAACTGATATCTCACGAATTATGACGCCCAGTCCACGTATTCATCTTCTGGATGCAGATCTTCCTGTATCAGAATTGATTGAACAATTTCGTGCATTTCGACATCCCAGGATTCCTCTCTATAGGGGACACTGGGATAATGTTATCGGCTTTATCCACTCTGAAGATCTTTTAAAACTGATACGCGGTGGTGGTGATATGGATAAGGTCACGCTTGATATGATTATGAAGCCGGCAGATTTTGTTCCTCCCACTAAAAAAATTGATGAAATGTTTGATTACTTTCAGGCCCATAATACACGTATTGCCATTATTTTAGGTGAGTTTGGTGAAGTATTGGGCCTGATCACCATGAAAGATGTTCTAAAGTTTATCTTTGGTGAGATAAGCGGAACAATGGAAGGTATGGAGTATTATCGAGAAGAGGATGACAATAGTTATATTGTTCCTGGTGATATGCGCCTCACTGACTTTTATAATTTAACTAATTTCGACATTGATGATCCGGTCATGACGACTATCGGCGGATTTGCTTTTCGTTTGTTTGACTGTTTACCGGCAATTGATGATTTTATAGAGTACGAAGGGTATAAATTTTCTGTCAAAGAGGTTAAAGGCCTGCGGATTAGTCAGGTTATGGTCTGTAAACTATCACGTACTAAAGGCTCAAGTGAAATACAAGATGCTGAACATAACGTGGAGGAGAACAGTACTCAACCAAAAGGTGAATTATTTGATGACAATCAGGAAAATATAAACAAATCTCCAGAAGTTAAGCAAAATAATAAAGAGATTGAAAAACAGGGTGAATCATTCGAGGTGGAGAAATAATGGACTGGACTGTTGAATTATTCATCATCTTTTTTTTCCTGCTATTGAAAGGTTTTTTCTCAGGCTCTGAAATTGCCATGGTTAATTCAGATAAACTTAAGCTTCGTCATAAGGCAAAAATGGGCAATAAAGGTGCCCGACTGGTTTTAAAATTATTTAAAAAACCTGATGTGATCTTAGGGACCACATTAGTGGGTACCAACCTTGCGACAGTCATTATCTCAACACTTGGAACACTTGTTTTTATTGAGTTATTTGGCTCATCGGGTGATTTAATTTCTGTTTTGATTCTCACGCCTATATTACTGATTTTTGGTGAAGTGGTTCCCAAGAGTGTTTTTCAGCAAAAAGCTGATGCCATGGTGCCATTTTTAATTTATATTTTAGAATTTTTTTCATATGTTTTTTACCCACTGATTATAATTTTTAGCACTGTGGCTCGTTTTGCAACTAAAATTGTCGGAGGGGGAGAAACACCACAGAACATGTTTATCACCAGGGAAGAAATTCGGGTTTTATTAGATTTATCTGAATCCGCCAGTGATCCATCAAGTATCGATCGTAAACGTATACGTCGAATTATTCGTTTTGCTGATACCACAGTGGGTGAAGCAATGATACCTTTAGCTGATGTGGTCGGTTTCAATGAAGTTCGAAATATGAAAGAAGCAATTCGTATTGTTATTAAGCATGGTTTCAATCGTTTACCTGTGTACCGAGGCAATATAACCAATGTAAAAGGTATGTTAACACTCAGTACCTGGGATTTAATGGAAATGGATCTTGAAGACAAATCTATTGCAGATTATATAAGCCCGACTCTCTATCTGTCACCAAAGCAAACAATTGACCAAGCATTGCCGCAATTACAGGTGCGAGATGATCATATGGCCGTGGTTGTTGATGAATATGGTTCTGCTATTGGTATCCTGACCATGGAAGATGTATTTGAAGAAGTGGTTGGTGAAATTGATGTCGGCTATGATTTTGAAGAATATAATCCTAAACATCGCTTTTATATCATTCATGAAAATGAACAGTCTCATTTGATTGGTGGTCGCATGCCGATTTCTGAAGTCAATGATATTTTGTATGTAAAACTTCCAGTAGAGGAAGCACATACCATCGGTGGTTTTATTACCAGTCGATTACGCACCATTCCCAAGGTTGGTGACATTGTTGAAGAGCAGGATTACCGACTTTCCGTTTTAGAAGCGGATGAACGCACGGTAATAAAAGTACGTTTTGAACGCCTTTAAACGGACGTATTTTAGAGGCAGTCATTAGGACTGTTATAGCAATACGGGCTATGTACGAAGCTTGTTATATTAATTTGTACATTTCGAATAAATGTTCTATTTTATGGGTTTAAAATATGGTTGATAATAGTTTGAGTATAGAAGAATTAATTGAGAAAAATACGCAATTAAAACTGGAAAATGCAGTATTAAAAAAGAGTAATTCTGATGCCATAAAAAAATGTAAATTAGAACAGTCTTTAAAGCCCTATCAGGCAGAGTTGATTCAGATGCAGAAATACCTTGAACAAACGGGCAAACGGATGGTTGTTTTGTTTGAAGGGCGAGGTGCTTCTGGAAAAGGTGGAACGATTCGCCGAGTCACCCGTTATATGAACGAAAAGCGATATCGAATAGTTGCTTTGGGTAAGCCGACAGAAGAACAGAAAAGCCAATGGTTTTATCAGCGATATATCAGTCATCTTCCAACGGGAGGAGAGGTGGTTCTCTTTGATCGCAGTTGGTACAATCGTGCTATGGTTGAACCTGTTTTAAACTTTTGTAGTGAACTGGATTACAAAAATTTTATGAAAGGCGTGAGTGGATTTGAGGCTGACATGGTCCGCCAGGGTACGATTTTAGTAAAGCTGTATTTCAGTGTCACCAGAGAAGAACAGGCAAAACGATTTATATCTGATGGCGAAGATCCTTTAAGGCGGGTGTAGACCTAGTTGTGACAACGGCCATCCCCGACCAAATTATTTTTTCTTAAATGCAATTACATTTTCAGGTAGTGAAACTTCCT
>JAHXHI010000219.1 GCA_025656775.1 gamma proteobacterium symbiont of Bathyaustriella thionipta | reverse complement strand
ACTTCAAATCAGCTTGTTACAAACAAATTGTTAAAGAACGTTGAGCAAAATAGTTCACTCAAGGGTGAGCTGTCGCTCTAAACTTTAGTTAAACTAACATACTATTAAATAATACAATAATTATAAAATCGACCAAAAACAAAATACTTTTTAGTGAATAAAACAAGTATTTAATAGAAAAATACAGAGCTTATCTTATACAAGCAGAGGATATTATTATGGAGCTTTTTTCAGAAGACTGGATGAAAAAATTTATGACCGAGTGGAATAATGAGTCCGCACTCTCCCATGAATTAGAAAAAATTAATTTCAACTCTACCATTGCCTATGGCTTTGAAAGCGAAGATAAACCCAGAGGTGTCATTCATGTTAAAAATGGTCATGTCACCAAAGCGGGTGCCTATCATGGTGAAACTAACAACTGGGATCTTCGTGCTAAAGAAGAGACCTGGAAAAACTGGATGAAAAGAGAAATGGGGATGATGGGAATCGGAGCTGCCTATACAACCCGTAAGCTGAAATTTGCCAATGGCGATTATAAATCCATGATAAAAGATCCACGTATGGCCGCCCCATTTATCAAAAGCTTTGTTGTTATGGGACGAGTTTAATCATCAATAATACAGAGGATGAACCAGAACCTTTGAGAGTGTACCGGATTTCATCCTGATGCTGATATTACTTCAAACTTTTTGTAACAATTTCAAAAACATCCGGAGACAGATTATCTTTGGCTGCTCGTTCTAACTCAGCTTTCATTAAATTTTGTCTGGTGTCATCGTAACGTCGCCAGCGACTGAAGAGTTTAACCATACGCGCTGCAATCTGCGGGTTAAACTTATCCAGAGCAAGAATCTGATCCATAACAAATTGATAACCTTCACCATTAATATGATGAAAAGCCTTGAGATTCATGCCTGCAAAAGAACCGATCAGTGAGCGCACTTTATTAGGGTTCTTAAGATCGAAACAGGGATGTTCCATCAAGCTTTTAACCTTCGACAAAACATTCTCATGTTGTGCCGCAGCCTGTACAATTAACCATTTGTCCATCACTAAGGCATCACTGGACCAGCGTTGTTCAAAAGCATCTAAGGCCTGTTGAGTCATATCGGACTGTATATGTGTTAGCTGTGCCAGCGCCAAAATTGAATCAGTCATATTATTCGCATTGCTAAAGTGCTCATAACCTAACGTTACAGCAGGTTCATCACCCTTTGCCATTAAAAAGCTCAGTGCCAGATTGCGTAAACTGCGCTTACCGGCTTGTTCAGCATTAAACTGGTAATCAGCAGATGACGTCAGCTCATTATAAAGTGATTGAAATAATGGATTTAGTCGTTCTGCCATAATCAACTTTAATTGTTTTCTGGTCTCAAATACAGCGTCAACATCAGCCACATCTAATTGCTCTAATAAATAAGATTCTGCCGGCATAACCAGAGCCTGTGCTTTTAGGGAATTATCTAATTTACTATCGGTCAGGACTTGTTGACAGCCATGAATAAATTTATCCAATATGCCCGGTTCAAACTCCCCAGCATCACTGACATTACTATTAATCACGTCAAGAATAAGCTGTGCAGCAAGCTGCTGACCTGCCTCCCAGCGGTTAAACGGATCGGAATCATAGGCCATTAAAAAGGCCCGCTCATCAGCAATTGTCTGTGCTGATAACTCGGCAGGATACTGTAAAATAACAGGCGCTGAAAAATCTCTTAATAATGATAAGACAGGCTTTTCATCAATATTATAATATTCAATTGTCTGCTGTGCTTCTTTGAGCACAATCATATCTTCAACAATTTGTTCACCCTTTTGATTCAGCAGCCCCATTTTTATCGGAATATAAAAAGGATCTTTTATTTTTTTATCAGGACTGTTTAAGGTTTCATAAGGTGTGATATCACAGAGTTGTTGTAAATCAATAATGAATTTTTTCTCATCCGCCAAATAAGATGTATTGACTTTCACTCTGGGCGTACCGGCCTGATTGTACCATCTGGAAAATTGGCTTAAATCAATGCCGCTGGCATCACTCATTGCCGCAACAAAATCTTCTGTGGTCACCGCCTGACCATCATGTCGTTCAAAATACAGGTCCATACCCTTGCGAAAATTTTCTTCTCCTAATACAGTATGGATCATACGAATGACTTCTGCACCCTTGTTATACACGGTCACCGTATAAAAGTTATTAATTTCCATGTATTGTGCCGGACGTATCGGATGTGCCATTGGGCTGGCATCTTCGGCAAACTGGTGGGCACGCAATATCCTCACGTCACTGATACGTTTCACCGCTCTGGACTGCATATCCGAGGTAAATTCCTGATCACGAAAAACCGTTAAGCCTTCTTTAAGACTGAGTTGAAACCAGTCACGACAGGTAACACGATTGCCCGTCCAGTTATGAAAATATTCATGACCAATAACACCTTCAATTCCTTCATAATCATTATCTGTCGCACTTTGCGGATCAGCCAATACATATTTAGCATTGAAGACATTAAGCCCCTTATTCTCCATAGCCCCCATATTAAAATCTTCAACAGCCACAATCATATAAATATCCAGATCATATTCCAGGCCAAAGACTTCTTCATCCCACATCATTGAATTTTTTAAAGAATTCATTGCGTGCTCACATTTCTGAGCATTTTGTTGTTCAACGAACAGCTGTAATGTGACATTCTTACCGGAGAGAGTCGTATAAGAATCTTCTACTTTGAGTAAGTCACCCGCCACAAGTGCAAACAGGTAACAAGGCTTTTTAAAGGGATCATGCCAGATAGCATAATGATGGCCTTCGGGTAATTCACCCTGTTCAACCAGATTGCCATTGGATAATAATATCGGGTATTTTTCTTTATCGGCCACTATCGCTGTGGTAAAACTGGACATCACATCCGGCTGATCCAGATAATAGGTAATGCGTCGAAAACCTTCCGCCTCACATTGAGTACAGAAGTTTCCACTGGACTGATAAAGCCCTTCAAGCGCTTTGTTTTCTTCAGGTTTAATCCAGGTTTCAACTTCCAGAATAAATGAAAAAGGAACATCAGGAATAATAAGTTGTTCATCAGTGCATTGATAATCCGCTTCCGTCAGAAGTTGACCATTTAACAATACTGACTGTAACTGTAAATTCTGGCCATCAAGACGTAATACCTTATCTTTACATTCTGATTGATCATTACGCAGGATTTCCAAACGACTTTTAACGATTGTCACAACTTGCGGTGCTTCAGCAATGGGATAAACCGTTGTTTCAAGCTCAAAGCTTAATTCAGTTCGATTAATAACATAAGCCGGCTGCTGATAATCATTTAGATAAATGGTCTTCTTATTAGTCATAGTGTTACTCGTACTCAAAATGGACTCTTTGTGTTAGTTGGCATAATAACTCATAGGCGATGGTGTCCGATTTTTGTGACACACGTTCAACCGGTAAACCATCACCCCATAATATTGCTCTATCCCCAACTTTCAGAGGGATTGATTTTTCTATCACTGGTGTCAAATCAACGGTAATCATATCCATAGATACCCGGCCGACCAAAGGCACTTCAGTATGATGTATGACTACCGGCGTTCCGGCAGATGCATGACGGGGATAACCATCACCGTAGCCTATAGCGATGACACCAATAGTCATATCCTGTGGACAGCACCAGGTGGCACCATAACCAACGCAATCCCCTTTGTTTAACTTTTTTATCGCAATTAAGCAGGATGATAAGGTCATAACAGGCATAAGCTGTTCGTCTATACCGGTACGCATTGGCATTGATGATTCAAAAGGTGAAATACCATATAACATAATCCCCGGTCTCAGCCAGTCAAAATGCGCGTCAGGAATGGTTAAAATTGCAGCTGAATTTGCCATGCTTTTTGTTATCGCTTTGTTCTCAATTGTTGGTATTGCTAATAGCTGGCTGTATTGTTGGTTAAACTGTAACCGTTGTGAATCATTCTCAGGATTATCCATTTCATCCGCACAGGAGAAATGTGACATAATTCCTGTCAATAAACACCTTGAATTTACCTCATTAAAAAAATCCGATTCATTTTCTAATATATAAGTCAGCTCATCTCCTGACAAACCAAGACGATGCATACCGGTATCTAATTTTAACCAGTATTTAAATTGCAGTTCATTATCGTATTGAGATAGAAAGACTAAATCCTTTGCGGCAAATTCCTGTAAACAATGAAACTGTTCAATACTATGAATGGCAGGAATAAACTGCGATTCCATGCACAGGCGATATTCTTTAATAGAGTAAACACCCTCAAGCAAAAAAATTTTTTTCTTTATACCCTGCTCACGAAGATAACAGGCTTCATCCAGACGAGCCACAGCAAAACAGTCACTAGCAGAAAGAGCGTTAGCTACAGGCAAAACGCCATGACCATAAGCATCCGCTTTAATCACGCTAATCACTTTACTATTGGGCGCTAATTCTTTTACCCGTTCAAGATTATGCTTTAATGCCTGTAAATTAATATTTGCTGTCACTGCTTTCATTGTTTAATTTAATGCTCGCCTAATCTTCATAATCAATGGACGCATGATTTTCAAATCGAGTATATTGACCAATAAAGGTCAGTCTCGCTGTTCCAAGAGGCCCGTTTCTTTGTTTACCAATAATAATTTCTGCCGTGCCTTTATCCTGACTGTCTTCGTTATAAACTTCGTCACGATAAATAAAAACAATTAAATCTGCATCCTGCTCAATTGCACCTGATTCACGAAGATCCGACATCACAGGACGTTTGTTAGGTCGTTGTTCCAGACCACGATTCAGCTGTGATAAAGCAATAACCGGCACATTCATTTCTTTAGCAAGGGCTTTTAAGCCGCGAGATATTTCTGAAATTTCATTGACTCGGTTTTCAGACCCCCCTTTAACCTGCATTAATTGCAGGTAATCCACCACGATCAAACCAATATTATGCTTACGTTTTAAACGTCGTACACGAGCTCGCATTTCTGTGGGCGATAAAGCGGGGGTATCATCAATAAAAAGTTTAGCTTCATTAAGAATAGCAACTGCTGAGGTTAAACGAGGCCAATCTTCTTCATCCAGTTGTCCCGAACGAACTTTGGTCTGGTTTATTCTTCCCAATGAGGACAACATACGCAGGGTCAATGACTCCGCCGGCATTTCCATACTGAACACAGCAACACCAACGCCGGCATCAATGGCAGCATTTTCTGCCAGATTCATGGCGAAAGTCGTTTTTCCCATTGATGGTCGACCTGCAACAATAACCAGATCCGCAGGCTGTAAACCTGAGGTCAGGCCATCAAAATCAGTAAACCCGGTGGGAATTCCGGTAAAACTGCCGCCGTTCTGATAGAGTTCATCAATGCGATCAACGGTTTTTTTCAATAATTCCGTCATGCCTTTAAAATCATTACCGGCATTGGCGCCTTTATCGGCTATTTCAAATACGGTTTTTTCTGCGGCTTCCAGAATGTCATCACTTTTGCGCCCCTCTGTATTAAAGGCACTATCCGCAATTTCATTGCCAATTTTGATCAATTGTCTTAATACCGAACGTTCACGCACAATATCAGAATACGCTCTGATATTTGAGGCACTGGGTGTGTTGTTCACCAGGCTCCCCAAATAGGCAAGACCTCCGGCATCATCTAAGGCATTGTGATTTTCCAGACGTTCTGAAAGCGTCACCACATCACAGGGTTTACCTTCTTCTATCTGTTCTCGTACGGTCTTAAAAATCAGGCGATGATCGCGCCGATAGAAATCATCCTCATTGACGATACTGGCAATATGATCCCAGGACTCATTATTAATCAGCAGCCCACCCAGAATGGACTGTTCAGCATCAATGGAATGAGGTGGCAATTTGAGACTGTCGGTTATTTGTTCCATGGCTTACTCTATCACTACAAAATACAGGTCACTAAACTCAAAATGACGGAAAAATCAGTAAACAGCTATTATCGGTTACTGTGGCAATTTTACAAGAATTAATCATAAATCAGTGAGCAATTTTTTATTCAGTCAAGATACCATTTATAACAACCTGGAATTATTCACAAACCACAAAAATCATCAATTCATTGTATTAAAAGCACATTATTGAAAGTAGTGGAAAATTACAAGCAATACCTTGAATCATGTACTCGACTATACTCATAAACAAGACAGTGATTGATGCTGACTATCAAAGTTAACGATTATGAGATATTGTAGTGGCTCAACACAAAAATTTAAGACAAGCACATCATTTTTGACATAGTGCAGGTTCAGGAGGATAAATGTATATCAGATTAATCAATACCATTATATTATTTGTTTTCATATACTTATCAAACTCAGTCATCGCGATGGGTACACTGGAAACCATTCACAACAATAAAAACATTGCTTCATTTGAACTTAAAGGTATTGATAATCATATTTATCGCCTGTCAGACTATCAAGGTAAGGTGGTGCTGGTTAATTTCTGGGCCAGCTGGTGTCCGGCCTGTATCCAGGAGCTACCCAGTATGCAGCGTCTGGAAAAAGTGTTCACTGATCAACCCTTTGAAATAGTGGCCATTAATGTATCTGAAGTAAAAAAGAAAGTGATATATCAGGCCAAACTCAACCATATGAATTTTACCGTATTACTTGATCCGGAGAGTAAAACATTGAAACAATGGCGGGCAAAGATTTTACCGACCAGTTATATTATTGATAAGAAAGGCCATATTCGTTACCTTGCACAAGGCCCTTTAGAATGGGATAGTACCGAAGTGGCTACTGCGATTGAAAAACTTCTTATTGAATAACTTCTTATTGAATAACAACAGGAGTGATATTAGTTATTTAGCAACCAGTCCGGTAATTGCTTATTAGCATTTTCAGCAATTCGTTGAGAAAACTCACTACGTTGTGGCATCGACTTGTTTAGAGAATCTGCATTACTCTCATCATTAGCGTGAATTATGTCTGAGGGGATATCAGATAAAGTATGCTTTTGATTTGCCAGAATTGACATCATATCATCATAAGAAATTTCTTCTACCGAATAATCATCATTACTAACAGGAAAAGTACTCATTTATCAACTCAATATGGGTTAATTGAAGTAGCGACTATTTTGTACAATTATCTTCCTTTTGTAAATCAGCTAAATCCTACAAGAACACAATGATTAGCACATTTATCTCTCTTCTCTCATTTCTTCCTGGTCATTATGAATTTCATTTCTATAGCTGATATAATCACCCTTGTTAAAGTTAATCGGCTGCATATATTATGATCTTTAGGTTCTAGCTCGTTGAAAATTAAATACTTTTTAAAAAATAATAAAGGGCGTGACTTTGTCTGTGGTGATCTTCATGGATGCTTTCAATTATTAGAAGAAAAACTATCTGAAGTAAGTTTCAATACACTCCATGACCGACTTTTTTGTGTGGGTGATATTATTGATCGTGGTGTAGATTCCATAAAAGCACTGGAGTATCTTGAAAAGAGCTGGTTCTACTGTGTTCGGGGTAATCATGAACAAATGCTTTTAGACTGGATCATGGAAGATATGCTGACATTTCGTGTCGATGCTTTTCGCTTCCATATTCGTAATGGTGGTATCTGGATCGCTGACTATCTTGGTGTTCACATTCAAACGTTAGCCGATGATATCGATAGCGATGAACTTATTACAGAAAAATACCCCGCATTAAATCACTGGGCTGATGCAATAAAAAAATTACCCTACGCCATTGAAATCAAATCAAAAAAGAAAAAAATTGGTATTATTCATGCTGAAATTCCTGATACCGTTAAATGGCCTTCATTAGAAGCAGAATTAAATAAAACCAGTGTACTTTATAGTATCTTGTACTCGCGTAAATACATTAAATCAGAAAAAAGAAAAAAATACCGGATTAATGGTGTGGATGAAATATATTGCGGCCATACTATCGTCAACAGTCCCCAGAAAAAAGGTAATATAAATTATATTGATACGGGTGCTTATTCCGATCACCATCTAACCTTAATTGAACTTGACTAAGTGATTTGGAAGCTTATCTATGAAGATCATTATTATCGGCAGCAGCATTATCATCATCCTATTGCTATTATCACGAGTGATAACTGCCAACCAGGTATCTAAGGAAAGTAATAGTCTGGGGTAACTATTCAGCATAAATTTAAAAAAAATTGAAAAAAAAAGCTTGACAGAAAAGTTATGTAATTTATTAAAACCGACATGTCTATGC
>JAHXHI010000178.1 GCA_025656775.1 gamma proteobacterium symbiont of Bathyaustriella thionipta | reverse complement strand
GTAAGTTCAAGTCTTGCATTGGAATTGTTATTTGATAAAAAGTTACCTGATTTTATCTGAGATTAAAAATCATGCTGAATAGTTACCTTTTAAATAGATAAACATCGATGATATTACAACATTCAGTGATACATTTTCCGGCTTTATACTGGTTGAACTGATAACAACGATATATGATTGTGGATACTTTACATGTAAGAGTAGAACGATGGAACAGGCTAATTTGACAGAGAAGCAAACAACAATAAGCAATAACCGTTGTATTTTGCTGCAGACATTTCCTCTTTTTTTATCTCTGATATGCTTACTTTTTTTAGTTCAGATAGCTCCCGCTTATGCCGTTCCACAGCCTGTTGCCGACTGGCATTTTGATGAACACAGCTATTCCGGTACAGCAGATGAAGTGCTTGACAGCAGCGGTAACAACTACCACAGCATTGCCAATGCCAATACCCCCACAATTGATTCCACCCTATCCGGCGGCGGGATCTGTCGGGCACTGAATCTCACAGCCAATAGCACGCAGGATTATATCACTCTGCAAAAAAATGCCATTAGCGGTCTTAACCCGCTTTCTATCTCAGCCTGGATCAAGGCAGGCAGTACTGGCAGACAACAGGAAATCATCCAGGGTCTTGGCAGCAGCACAGGTGATGATGAAATAGAAATTTATCTCGATGGTGATGATCTTAAAGTCTACTTTCGTGATCAGAATGAACGATTCAGCCTTAACAGCAATGAGCTGGCAAACAATAGCTGGCACCATTTTGTAGTAACCCGAAATAACAGAACAGTCTGCTTATACATTGATGGCAGCTTAAAAGAATGCAAAAATTTCAGTAATAACAGCCAGGGTGCTTTAAGTATCACCAACAATGCGCTGATTGTCGGTCAGGAACAGGATAGTTATGGCGGTAATTTTAATTCCAGGCAAGACTTTGAAGGCTATATCGATGAAATGATGGTTTTCAGCAGCCCATTGACGGCAGCAGAAGTTCAAACCCTCTACAATAATCAGGCGGCAGGTAATAACTGTGATGGTTCATCCCGGATCTGTCCCCCTGCTCCGCCAGTACCGGCTATTCCACAGCCCGTTGCCGACTGGCATTTTGATGAAAACAGTTATTCCGGTACAGCAGATGAAGTGCTTGACAGCAGTGGCAGCAACTACCACGCTATAGCGACACTCAGTACCCCCACTATTGATTCCACCCTATCCGGCGGCGGGATCTGTCGGGCACTGGATTTGACCAGTAACAGCACCTCAGACTATGTCAGCCTGCCCAAAAATGCCCTGGACGGCCTTAACTCACTGACAATCTCCGCCTGGATCAAAGCGCCAAATACTGGAAGACAACAGGAGATCATTCAGGGACTTGGCAGCAGGACCAGTGATGATGAAATCGAAGTGTATCTGGACGGTGATGATCTCAGGGTCTATTTTCGTGACCAGAGCGAAAGATTCAGGCTCAACGGCAGCGAGCTGGTAAACAATAGCTGGCATCATTTTGCCATAACCCGTAACGGTCAGAATGTCTGCTTATATATTGATGGCACTTTAAAGGAATGCAAAAATTTCAGCAATAGAAGCCTGGGCGCTTTAAGCATCACCAATAATGCGCTAATCGTCGGCCAGGGACAGGATAGCTATGGTGGTAATTTTAGCTCCAGACAGGACTTTGAGGGCTACATCGACGAACTGATCGTCTTCAGTAGTTCTCTGGCAGCGGCTCAGATCAACAGTATCTACACTCACCAGATGGCAGGCAATAACTGGGATGGCTCAGCACGCAATTGCGCGCCTGTTCCCCCCGCAGTATGTACTGCTGAAACTTATGGTGTTTATGCAGGCGATAAGTTAGAGCTAAAAAAAGATATTACATTTAATTCAGCTACTATTGTTGACAACAAGTATGACAATGGCGGGGCAATCGATCTGGCATCAAGTGTCATTTCAAATCCTTCCGGGCTTGAAAATCTCAACCTGATTAACTTTCCTGCACCCATAAATCCAGTTCCAGCGAATATTAACTCTCCAATCCCTTCTGGACACTATAACGAAATAAAAACCAGCCAACCAACGCTTTCCTTCTCTGGTGGGACTTACTATATTAATAAACTCAAACTTGAAAAAGATATCACTGTCACCTTTGCACCAGGAGACTACTATATCAATGAATTTTCAATGAAAAAAAACACCAGCATCAACATCGCTCCTGCTACTGGAACCGTTAATATTTATATTGGTGATAAATTAAAAGCAGAAAAAGAATTGACTATCAATTCTAATAGTGCCGAACAATTTACCCTTTATAGCTATCAGGGGGCTGATAAGATAGAGTTTGAAGACGATATTATTTTTACCGGGACAATTTATGTCCAGGATAGCAATACAGAACTTAAATTTAAAAAAGAATCATGGATTACCGGCGGTATCTTCAGTCATGGCGAGGTCGAATTTGAAAAAGAAAGCACCATTACCTATGGCAATTCGGAAATAGAAGCCGCTAAAGCGGTACTTGGCTGTTCATCAAGCTGTACTCTTGACCGCTTTACTGTCACTCAGCCTGTTCATGCCCTTGCCTGCCCGGATACACCTGCTGAAATCAATATTGAAGCACTTTGCAGTGACGGCACAACCAAAACTGATTACATCGGCCCGGCAAATCTGAGCACTAATCTGAATACTCAACCACCTGTTTTTTATGACACAATTACCAAAAATAATGTCATCGCATCGGTGACTTTTGATGGTACTAGCGGTATTGCAGATGCCTAACTTTACCATAATAACGAAGAAGCCATCACTGTCACGGTCACTGACGGCACAGTCAGCAGCTCAGGTGCTGCCACTGATTTTCATGCCTTTGGTTTTATCGACAGAGCAGCAATTACATCAATGACATCCTGCACCACTTCATTAGTCCATCATTTAACAGCTTATGGCCATTTAGAGGGTGAGGCGGGCTGTGGTATTATTGAAGGTTTTTCCGGCAATAAGGCAGTCAAAATATGGTCCGATTATATCACCCCAAATACCAATAGCGCTGCTTCGCAAATCCAGGTTAACGGTAATAATATTCCAACAACACAAGGTTCAACAACCACCTTATCATTTATTAATGGTGTGGCTGATTACACCGTTTATTACCCTGATGCCGGGGAAATAAAATTAAATTTTAAATACGACAAGACACCCTATAATAATGATCCTTTTAATGCCATGAACTATGACGAACAATTTGTTGTGGCTCCAGCAGGACTGCATCTCTATAGTGATGATGCCGGTGCAGATTGTGCCGGCAGTAATGCCGGCTGTTCAAAATTCAAAAAAGTCGGCGAAGCATTTAATCTTAAAATTAAGGCTTATTGTGAATCAGGCAATCCCGCAGGTCCGGTTACGCCAAATTTTCAATTAGATGATATTGATTTATCCCATCTATTAATTGCACCTGTAAACGGCAAACCCGGTAATATTGCCATTAATAATTTTGCTATAAGCGCTGCAGATCAGGGTATTCATCTCATTAATAATCAAAGTGTTTCTGAAGTGGGTGTTTTTCAATTCCAGACACCCGCTTTGGACTACCTTGGAATAATTAATGCTATCAATAGTACCACCAGCGATAGTATCGGGCGCTTTTATCCGGCATTTTTCACAGTTTCTCACACAGCACCGATTATTGAACCTGCCTGCGCCGGTGATAATTTCACCTACATGGGTCAGGCATTTGGATTTTTAACCCCTGGCAAATTGACCATTACAGCAAAAGATATTGCAGGTAACACCGTTTCCAACTATTCCAATACCGATGGTGAAAACTTCTGGAAATTATCATTATCAGATGCCACACAACGCAGCTATAGTGATACTACCGGTTTATCGGCCATCAATAACAGCAATACCTTGAGTGGCATCGAGGTCGATCCTGTCGGTATGACGCGTTGGGAGAATATTGATAATGCTTATGACGGCAGCGGCGATACGATTATTGAAGGGGATTATCTTAGCTATACTAAAAATAAAATTGCGCCTTTTGCTGAAGCATTGGACTTAACCTTCAATGCTGCAGGCCTGACGGATTCTGATGGTGCCTGCTATAAAGCAAACCATGCCGGAGCCTGCCTTGACTATACTCTGGCCATCAATTCTCTGGCAGAACAACGTTATGGACGTTTAATGGTTGCTAATGCCTATGGTTCTGAACTATTACCATTAACTGACATTAATCTGACTACGGAATATTATGATGGCAGTCATTTTATTTTAAACACCAAAGACAACTGCACAGCGTATGACAGCAGCTATGACGTGATTAATGCTACGGGTATTAACTGGCCTGCTGCCACCTATTCGGTAAACTTCAGTAATGGCGATATTAATGCAGCAGGCTCAGGTGTTTTAAGCAGTGGCTCAGGCACATTTACAATTGATCAAACACCTGTTCCCAGAGAAACGGGTTATGTCGATTATCAATTCGGTATAAAGAACTGGCTTAAATATGACTGGGATAATAATGCGGGGACTGCCGATACCTCACCTGAAGCACGGGCAAGCTTTGGTATCTACAATCGTTCCAGGCATCTTATTTATACCCGAGAAGTCTATTAATTGCCGTCATAAGAAACAGTCGTTTGTATTTCACGATTAACATGATAGGTATCACCCACATTTTTATTGACGGTAACAGTCAATACCGTCACTCTTGGATTATGTATACAGCTGCCCCCCATGCAGCATGAAGCAGGCGCCGCAATATCACAGGTACTATCACAGATAATCACTGCATTGAAACCTTCAATAGTAAACATGGTGTCCACATTATTTTCACAACTGCCTGTTTTTGGCACGTTAGTATCATTAGCAACAACCTTGGCTATCGCCCATTCCATACCACTTTGAGCAGCATAATAAGCACGAGTCTGCTCAAGGTTTAAAGCTGATGTTGTACTTGTTACACTCGTTAAAGTAACCATCGCTACGCCAATTGCAGCCAGTGCCACCATAATAAAAATGGCACCGACTAAAGATACCCCTTTTTGTTTTTTAAAATAGCAATAATGTATCATGGTTGATTCTCAACAAAAATCTGATGCAGTAAGGTCACTTTTTCACTCAGATGTTGTGGATCATTAATTGATAGTTGCAAGGTCACTAATCCAGGTCGTGTCGATGTGCCGGGATTATAGCTAAAATTACACGCTGATATATTATCAGCTAATAAACTATCATTATTGACATCGATTACGGGTGTTGCGTTGGTAATCGCATAATCCTGTTTCAGGTATAAAGCACCATTAATACATCCAAACGTAATGGCTTTATTAATCACCATAAAACGATTATTGGGTGAATCATAAGGAAATTGAATCGCATTATAATTAATGGTTGTGCCACCGGGAGCAATACCGGTTATTGCACTCATATTATCAAACTCATACGCATCAGCACCTGATTGCCCCAGATTATAGACCACAATACAATCAACCAGGCCATTAGAGCCGCAGGATACCGTACCTGCTGTTGTATTGATATCAGCCTCATTACTCAGTGCTTTTTCTAATTCAATCGATGTGGTTTGTTGTGTCGTATCAAATGATGACGATGTATAGCGGCCCCCGGCAATGGTATGTAAAATTTCAATACGACCCGCATCAGGCACTCTGACACTATTAGGTAAGGCACGATGAATATCCCGTGCCATTCTATGTAAGGTAATTTCGGCAATATCAACCAGTTCAGCACGACGTTTCATATCGCCATAACTTTCCATAGGCGTCGTGATCATATTCACCACCATCATGGCAATAATGCCCGTAATCAACATCACAGTGATCAGTTCTACCAGAGTAAAACCATGCCGCTTATTAATGATTATCGTTTGCCTAATTGCCATAGTCAGACCGATAGGAAATTAAAGGGACTTCTGCTTTAAGCCCAGCATGTTTAACCGTTAAAACAATTTTTTTCATATCATTGACACCATTTAAGCCTGGCGTTGTCACGGCGACTTTAACCGTATAACCTGATAGCGCAATAATAGGATTTCCCAGCTGGTCCTGAACCGCAAGAAAAGCACCCGCCGTATCATAGTCGCTCACTTCATTATAATTAGCACGCCCCAATGTGACGCCATCATTACTATAAGGCTGCATCATTATTTCATCCATATAACTCTGTGCAACGGCTAATGATTGTGCTCGAATCATTGGATCAGCACTGCTACTGGTTGTCCCCAGAAACAAAGCCATGATACCGCCAACAGCGATGCTAATGATCACAATAGAAATAATCAGCTCAATGAGCGTAACACCACGATAAAGAAAGTACTGACGCTTATTCATGTACATAGCCTGTTACTGCTTCAACCGTAATATTACGCCCGCCAACCGTAAAGGAACCGTTCGGTGAAGCTTCACCACTGGCATTATAGGTATAGTTAACCGTGGGGGTGATTGTTGCAGAGATGGTATCGCTGTAATCACCCTGTCCGGCAGGATGTTTAATCCGGGTGCCCGCGCAGGCAGCTGAAGAGTAATACAGATCATACGCATTTGCACTTAAACAGATAGTGACATCATTCTGACTGGCAATGGCAATTTTTTGTGCGTAGCGAAATGCGGAAAGAATTTCCTGATGATATTGTGTATCAGTAAAAGAAGATTGGTTAAAAAATTTTGATGCGCCCACAGTAGCCAGTATCCCCAAAATGACGATAACGGTAATCAATTCAACCAGTGTAAAACCATGTTGTTTATCAGTACATACGCGCATGCTCACTGAACCTTTTTCTATAAACCTTCTAATTTTAGCAGTAAATAGAAAATATATCGAAAACGGGCTTAATCGCTATAAGCGTTATTTTCAATTTCATTTTTTATTGACTGTCACGACCCTGGAATCTCAGGCCTGCCCTTGATACCACTGCAGATACTCAAAAAAGAGATGTTTGAGTTTATTTCTCAAACTATCCGGCATTCTTTTATTATTATTCAATGCTCTGAAAATATGTATAAACTCTTCATGTGAAAAAGGACAGCGTACTTCCATCTGACATTTATTCATGGTTTCAAAATAGGCTAATGACTGGCTGCGGATTGGTGCAAATTCGAGACGTTTTAAAAATTTCTGGTAGAGTGACTGATTCAGTTCTTTTTGTGCTTTTCCATCCAGAATAAAATGCCCGATATAGGCGTTTAGATTATACTCTGATAATTCAATTGCATTTTTAAAAAACTGGCTGGCACTGAAATAACTGGCCTCCAGTGTATTTTTTTTATACTCATAATACATAACCCGCCCTAACTGATAATTTGCACGTGCTGATTCAGGATGATTTTTTACTTCTGCAATGGCATGTTTCATTTCACTGGACCATTCGATACTTCGTTCATAGGTTGCCAGAGAATAGATGATAAACAGTAAAGCAATAGCCAGAACAACCATTTTTTTATTTTTTAACTGGTATACAAATAGAACCAGACAGAAAATAATGCCCAGAGAAGGCAGATAATTTCGATGTTCATGCACTAATTCCAATGGTAAAAATGCGGATTCCATTACATGTCCCGCAAGAAACCAGCTTATCCCCAATAAGAAAAATGGATACTTGTGTCGAAACAGGACACCTAAAAACAAACACCCGAAAATAGCAAGCAGTGAAATAAAGGTATTAACTGGTTCAAAAAGAGAACGGGATAAAGGCCAGTAATCATGGTATATGGAAAAATGCTCACTCACCGGCGTCAATATCAATGATAGATATAACCAGAGAATGGTCAGCTCAGTATACAATCTCTCAGACAGTGAGAAATGCCTTCCGGGAATAGTTTCTGACCAATGAGAGACTAACTGGGCGGGCAGAATAAATTTTAATAGCAAGGCAATCGTTATACAGTAGAAACCCGTCAGTAATATGAAATCAAAACGGTTTCGTGTTTTAAACTTAAAAGAAAAGCATTCGATAATTAATAAAAAAAGCGGTGCCAGAGCTCCATTTTCCTTACTTAACACTGCAAAGAAGGTGAGCATAGACACTGACAATAACGTGACAAACATACCACTTGAATCACTAAATGATCGCTCCCTTCCTTTTATATAGACAATAAATGTTAACAATAGAAACAGTGCGGATAAACTGGTCATTCTCTGCACAATATACAATTGTTTTTGGGGCATTGGGTGAAGCTGGATAATATTGACATTGATGAAACGCTTAAAGAAGTAGAATCACTTCTCAGCACTGAGAAAG
>JAHXHI010000035.1 GCA_025656775.1 gamma proteobacterium symbiont of Bathyaustriella thionipta | reverse complement strand
TCAATATCTAGCCGATAATTTTTCACGAAAACACTTCTTTTTGATATTAAGTTGTTGTTTTATATATCACAAGAAGATCTGCACCCGTCTTGAACAACCGCCTTCTGGTTCTGAAACACTACCTTTTAATGATTGCTATTTTTGTCTGCAATATACTTTAGCCATAAAGGTAAAATCATCATAATGACTGTAAAAACCATAGCCGTTATTCCGTACAAAAATAATTTCTGCCCTCCGATAACCAGCTTGTTTGAACCATCAATAGAACCAGAGCTCCACATCCAAATACCTGATATAGTTACAATAGGAGCAAATATCATCAAACTTATTACAAAGAAACCATATAAACTTTTTATCATTGTTATTTTTCTAGTCTAATTTAAAATTTAGGATCAATTCTTACATCATTGTCATCGGCTAATACCTGCTCATGTTCGGGGTCTGTTACAAATATTAAGCCACCGCCATAAACAGATGGGTTACGAGTCTGAACTAACAATCCACCTATAACTTTTGCTCAACTGGTGGTATATTGAGGTCCATTCACTTAATCCTTCTATTGGTTCCCAATTTAAACCTACACCGTCCAGTAAAATAATGCCCCACTGAAGATTCATTTTGATATGCTGGTACGATAAAGTCGCCTGGTAATTAGTCCGCTAGTTTCCCTCGGTAATGACATCAATACAAATTATTCCGTTTTGCTTTACTGTTTATACCACTGTTTCATTCTTTCCCGGTAAGCTTTTTGGGCGGCCTCGACCTGCTTCTGATGCTGTCGCTGTATTTCTTTTATTTCATTGAGATATTGTTGACGTGCTTCAAACTGTTGTTGAGTGTAATTTATTTCCGGACGGATATTGTCCCTGTTTTCTCGATCAGGTGTTGATTGACCATATTTTGAATAATAGCCATTGCGGTCATTCCAATTAGTGTTGCTTTTCCCGTCTTCCCAGGAACCTGCCCACCATGCATTGGCATTAAAACTCATGGTGCCAGTTATTATTGCCGTGACTATTAATAAAAAACCAGCTTTCATGAAACACTCCTGTTTTTTTGTCAATTAACGCTTTAACTTTATGTTAATCCTCATTATAGCGCATATATTAAGGTAATTAAATTCACTTGTGAGCTTCTCTGATATCAGTATTTTCAGATGTCTGTTAATAAGAATTTATTTTTCATTATTTATTCAATTATTGTGTGCTGTTTCCGAACTGGTTTTTCCTGCGTTAATATAATCAGCCATTACAGGTTTAACTGCTTAGTTGTTCAATAACAGAAAATGACAGAAAGCAGAACAAAAATGAATAAAGTGATAAACAATGCATCTCATTTGGCAATGTATTCAGAAGTCCACTCCTGATACCGATTCATTCTCTATTTGAAGCGCTTCTAAAGCTTGTGTTTGCAGGTCTTATTCATTAACATCTAACCACTCTTTTTATATTAAACCAATTAAAGAATTTAGGTCCTATGTCTGAAACTTTTTTCCAGGATGATGGTGTTGAGTCGCTTCCTATTAAAACATTTACGGAACAGGCATATCTGGATTATTCCATGTATGTCATTCTTGATCGAGCCTTGCCTCATATTGCAGACGGCTTAAAACCAGTCCAGAGACGGATTATCTATGCGATGTCTGAACTGGGACTGAAAGCAACTGCTAAACACAAAAAATCAGCCAGAACCGTGGGTGATGTGCTGGGTAAATATCATCCTCATGGGGATAGTGCCTGTTATGAAGCAATGGTACTTATGGCTCAGCCTTTTACCTATCGTTACCCTTTGGTTGATGGCCAGGGGAACTGGGGTTCCCTTGATGATCCCAAATCCTTTGCTGCTATGCGTTACACAGAGTCAAAATTATCGGTATTTTCAGAAGTTTTATTAGATGAGCTGGGACAGGGGACGGTTGATTGGGAACCAAATTTTGACGGCACCCTTGATGAACCCAGACTATTACCTGCACAAGTACCGCATATTTTGCTAAATGGTACGACAGGTATTGCGGTAGGCATGGCAACCGATATACCGGCTCATAATCTCAATGAGATTGTTGAAGCCTGTATTTTGCTGCTGGAATCCCCAGGCGCTACCATTGAACAACTGTCTGAGCTTGTTAAAGGACCTGACTATCCGACGGATGCTGAAATTATAACCTCCAGAGATGATATTTTAAAAATTTATCGAACGGGCAATGGTTCTATTCGCATGAGAGCCTGTTTTGAAAAAGAAGGCAGTGATGTTGTGATTACGGCTCTGCCGCACCAGACATCGGGCAGTAAAGTTCTGGAACAGATAGCCGCTCAAATGCAGGCTAAAAAGTTACCAATGGTATCTGATCTCAGAGATGAATCCGATCATGAAAATCCTACTCGACTCATTATTGTACCTCGTTCTAACCGCATTGATACTGAACAACTTTTGCAGCACCTGTTTGCTACGACTGATTTGGAAAAAACCTACCGGGTCAATATGAATATGATTGGCCTGGATGGTCGACCTCAAGTAAAAGATTTAAAAAATATTCTTGAAGAATGGTTGATGTATCGTTTTGAAACCGTTCGCCGACGTTTGCAATATCGTCTGGATAAGGTGAATGAACGTCTGCATTTACTGGATGGTTTTCTGATTGCTTTTTTAAACATTGATGAAGTGATCCATATTATTCGTACCGAAGATAAACCGAAACCAGTATTAATGGCGCGCTTTTCTTTAAGTGATATTCAGGCTGAAGCTGTACTGAATCTGAAGCTGCGTAATCTTGCCAAGTTAGAAGAGATGAGGATCCGTGCTGAGCAGGAAGAATTACAGACGGAGAAAGACTGGCTGACAAAAACACTGGGTTCACGTCAGCGTATGAAAACGGTTATTAAGAAAGAGCTGATTGCCGTTGTTAAAAAACATGGTGATGAAAGGCGTTCACCTCTGGTTTCCCGTGAAGCCGCAAAAGCGATGGAAGAAACTGACTTGCTGGGTGCTGATCCCATTACTGTTGTGCTTTCTGAAAAGGGCTGGATCCGTGCAGCCAAAGGGCATGATACGGATGCTGCTGCACTAAATTATAAGGCCGGTGATGCGTATAAAACCAGTACTCAGGGCAAGACTAATCAACAAGTGGCTATTTTGGATAGTGCTGGACGAAGTTATTCGCTTCCTGGTCATACATTACCCTCAGCAAGAGGGCAGGGTGAACCATTAAGCGGTCGTATTACGCCGTCAGGTAACGTGTCTTTTGTGAGTGTCTTAATGTCAGCAGATGAAGATCAGCTCTATTTGTTCAGTACTGATGCGGGCTATGGATTTATGGCGAAACTGAGTGATATGTTCACTAAGAATAAAAAAGGTAAACCCATGATAAAGGTGCCGGCAGGTGCTAAAGTCATGGAACCAGTCCCAATTACCAATAGAGAAACGGATAAAGTCGTTGCGGTGAGTAATGAAGGCCGTCTATTAATTCATTCCTTATCAGAATTACCCGTTCTGGCAAAAGGTAAGGGAATAAAAATTATCTCGATTCCAGCGTCACGGGTGGCTGAACGTGAAGAGTTTGTAGAGCGGATCAGGATTTTACCGGAAGGAGAAAAGTTGACGATTATTTCAGGTAAACGTCACTTAACATTGCGAGTCTCTGATCTGGAAAATTATATACACGAGCGTGGCCGACGTGGTAATAAATTGCCCAGAGGGCTACAGAAAGTGGATGATATGTATGTTGGAGAAAAAGAAGCTTAGAGAAGCGTCAAGAAAAACTGGAAAAATCAAAGTCCATAGATTCACTTGCTTCTTGCAGGAAATATCCCTGAATAAAGTGTGCGCCTGATTGCCATACAACGGATAAAGAACCGGCTTCTTCTACAAAAGGAACAATGGTTTCAACATCTAATTTATTTGCATGGGCACAGACTTTGGTTAATTCAGCCAATTTATCGGCGTTGGTGGAAATATTTTTCACCAGCTCGGCATCTAATTTGAGAAAATCAACTTTAATATGTTTTAGTAAAGCAAACGCGTTTTGTTCTTTGCCGAAGTGTTCAAAAGAAAATTTACATCCCAGTTGGTGTAATTGTTTCGATAATAGTTGAGTTTGACGAAGATTTTCTGCCGCCTGATGAGCTACAACCTGAAATATCACCGATTCAGCATTGAGTTTGTAACGTTCAAGATTATGATTAACCCAGGAAATAAATTTATCATCATTGAGCGAAGCACTGGTGAGTTTAATGATAAAGCGGTTTTTATGTCCTGCTTTGAGTCGCTCGGCAAGTGTTCTCATTGCTTCAGCGATGACCCATCGATCAATGTGCAGTGTATGGTTTGAGGCTTCTGCTGGTGTTAAAAATTCACGTGGAAAAATAGTATCACCTTGATCATTGTGCAGGCGAATAAATACCTCAAAATTTTCACTGCCATCACCTAATAAACTGACAAAAGGCTGAAAGACCAGAAACATCCTTTTTTGTTTGATGGCTTTGTTGATTTCATTAACCCAGAACTTAATGAGCTGCTGATCATTCATTTTGCTGGCATCAGGAATATGCAGTTGTATTTGATTCCCGCCTTTATCAATGGCGGCAGTACAGGCTTGTCGAACTTCAGTAAGGGTGCTTTGTGCGCCATTACTGGATGAGTCTATTTTTACGATACCAATACTGCAGGTGGTTGTAATGCTTTTGTTACTACTGTTAGCAATATGAGTTTCAACTATTTTTCGTATTTTTTCTGCTATTTGTAATGTTTCCTTTTCATCATCTGTTTCGACAATAGCACTAAACCGATAAGACTCAAAACGAGCCAGAGAGATATCATCCTTTATTTTTTGCTTAATTAAATGAGCAATATCAACAATGATTTGATCGCTATTGATATCACCCAACTTTTCTTTAATGGCAATAAAATTATCCAGTGTGATGAATAATAAATAGGCATTATTATTGTTATCGATGGCATCTTCTACGGTTTTTTCTAATAATTCTAAGAAATATCGGCGATTATACAGACCTGTTTCCTGACATTGAGTATTCAGTGTTGCCAGCTTCTTCTGTAGTTTTTCCTGAGCTTTACGGTTGATACCCTCATTTCGAATAATGATTTGTATACAATCTTCACCTGACATACTGGCAGGTTGAAACTCCATTTTTATCTGAAACTCAGTCCCATCGTCTTTTATGCCGTTAACATTCAGAGTATTTTCATTTTTTGTGTTATCTGAACTGAGTTTATCCAATTCAGAATAATAGCGTAAAGATTCTTTTAATTTAGAGGCATCGTTTGATGTAACCAGATCCATAACCGGCATAGCTTCAATATCATCGCGGCTCTCATAGCCGAACATTTTATAATAGGGATCATTCGATAAAATATGCATCCCATCATGAATATAGGCTATCGCATCACGAGAATTGGCTATGAGCTGCTGACAACGGTTTTCTGAATCTTTAAGTTGCTTACTCAGTATGCGTTGACTGCGAAATGCGTCTAATGCTGCAAATTCTTTTTTTACAGTGATCCCAAGTAATTCTTTTGCGTCTTCATTAATAATTGTATTAACACCCTGACTGAATAGGTTTATTGCTTCTTCAGGTGTTTCATTGGCAATAAGAATCACAGCATTATTATTTTGTTGCTTAGTCTTTAATTTTGCCAGTGCTGAGGTGATATCAAGGTTAGCAACACCATTAGTAAACAAAACAATGTCATAGTTCTTTTTATTAATTGCTTCATCAAATAATGCAGCGTTAGAGATAACTGTAGGACGTATGGTCAAGCCATTATTTCGTAATGAATTACTTATTTCAACCGCATCATTTTCTGATGGATTGACTAATAATAGTTGAATAATATCGTTTTGTTTCACTTGTAATCCTGAAAAGTGTATTTCAATTGTAAACTGCTGTTGCTAAATTGTTAATATTTGAGGGATCTGGAAATGTAACTTATAAGTCATCCCAGATAGAATCAAAATCGGTATTACTATCAAGGGAAAGAGTATCCTCTTTGGTGTCTTTAACCGGGGTTTTCTTGGTGCTTTTATAAAAATCTTCAGCCAGACTGTATTTGAATCGTGAAAAATGTGAACTGCTTTCCAGTGTATCCAGGAGAATGACTTTAGTTTTAACTGAGGTGATATTTGCGTTAATCAGCCGGTATTCATCCAGAATAACCTGATCTCTTGTTTCATACCCTAATGCGGTCGTAATTAATGTTTTGGGTTGCTTTAAAATGGGAATTGCAGGCAATAAAATGGCACGTGATTTCATACCTTCCTGCATACTCACAAATTTGGCAGTGCTGACGGCAAGGGCATTTGGCGCGATGATTTGAACGCCAATTTGAATTTTGTTATTTTGCAGGCATTTCAACCAGCGAATGCTACCGACAAACCAGTAACCTTCCTTGTGTTGTACCTCATGACTAATGGCAATAACTTCGCCAACTTTTGCATTTACCGAACCGTTTTGATCCCATAGAAGGCAATATCCACCAATACTTTCATTAACCATTTCCCACTCTGAATCGGTTGGATTAACCTGTTGCTGGGAAACCTCTATATCATCATCCGCTTTATTTTCACTACTGGTTAAGGATTTGTTCTGAAAAACTTCTCCCCAAATATCACTTACTTTGACTGTTGATACGATTGTGCGTGAGTTAAAATTGCTATCAGCAGACACATGTTCACTCAGTTCCAAATCTTTATTGCCTTCGGCTGTCGTTTCAGTTTCAGTGGTTTGCATCCAGTCGGGTTCATTATAACCATTTAAAACATAGTGGACATTATTGAGGCCGATAGCGACTTTTAATTTAGATTTTGCAGGGCGTCGACTATGTTGTCGAGTGGGTGCAATGCCCCAGGACAGTGATAGTTGTTTTAATAGTTCACCATTAATCTCAGTGGTTTGTGTTTCCGGACCATCAAAATGTTCAAACAGATGGGCATAGTCAAGTTTTGATGTGTTTAATGTCCAGACAGTACTCTTATCTGCAGCATCCTGAAGTGCAGTGAATGCAGGGTGAGAATGACTGGATAAATCAATCACCAGGGCATCTTTATCATCGCTGTCCAGATGCTGATGTATATCGGCTAAAGGAGACCACTCTTCCAGTTGATTAAAAATAGAACAGATATGGTGTTGTGCCATACGATAGGGATCAGCAATAGACATCAGTAAAATTTGTAAATAAATCGTTTTAATTGACGTTTCTTTGGTAAACATCAATGTGGGATCAGGTATTTTTTTATTCAGTAATTTTTCTCTGTCAGCCAGTAGAAACAATTGATGTAAATCTGACCAGAGCATTTTTTTCGGTGAACTGTAAAATTGATAATGTGCAATCAGCAGCAGACTATGGTGGCGAATAATTCGTGTCAGAACCAGAGCCATTAACTTGCGTTTGGAAGGACAAAGAAAAAATATCCGGCAATGCAATAAATCCCTCAATACACATTTATAGCCTGTACTCATCTGCTGGTGTAATTTTTGTATTAACACAGAAATACGAGAGTGTTTTTCGTCGAGAGGGAGTTTTCTGTTTAAGTTTAGTTTTTTTAAATTTGACGTTAATTGGGTAATCGTTGCATGTATCTTTTCTAAAAAATAAAGTCGTTTTTTATAAGATACTTTTTGACTGTTAGCGCTTTTCAGTGCTTTGTACATGGCTTTGGTCGCAACACGAATATTGACCATAGGCAGGTCTTCATACCAGAGATCAACAGCACTCATCTGGAGGTTGAATGCAGTTTTTTCAGGTTTTGTTTGTACGGGTAGATTTTTAAATAAAGTGTGCTCAGTCGCCTGCAAAACGATTCTCCATGATAAATAACATCTACTAAACAATAAGTTAGTGCCCATGATTTTTGAAGTTGCATAATTTCTTAATAAAAAATGCTATAGGCAATACTATTTATTATTGTTTTACTTATCTCCTCAGTACTTTCCTGTTTATCGCATTCAATACAGATTATTGAATATAAAACAAGAACGTCTGATACCAAACTGAGAGTGTTATAATCTAAGGCCTGTTAATTTAATTGTCTGATTGAAATTTAACTATATGTTTGATTTATAAACAAAAAAATAAGCACACACAGTTAAAAGTAGTTTAAAAGTAACCTGATAATAACATATACAAAGATTATATCATTTTTAGTTACTTTTTAAAGTTGAAATTAATTTAATATGTAACTATTCAGCATGATTTTTAATCTCAGATAAAATCAGGTAACTTTTTATCAAATAACAATTCCAATGCAAGACTTGAACTTAC
>JAHXHI010000211.1 GCA_025656775.1 gamma proteobacterium symbiont of Bathyaustriella thionipta | reverse complement strand
CAAGGAGCCTTGAAGTTTTGCTGACTGTTGAACAATTGCCACTGTTAAAATGAAAATTCAACTGATCAAAACTAATGTGTCGAGGTACTAGCAAAAAATAAAAAAGGCGCTGTCAAACAGCGCCTTTTTTATAATAATCAATAAAAGATACTAACATTGTCAGACAAGACTCGATAGAGCCTGGAAACAATAACGTTATCTTAATTATTACTATTTATCTTCAGTAGAGAAAGACGAACCACAGCCACATGTAGTGGTTGCATTTGGATTACGAATAACAAACTGCGCACCTTCAAGGCCTTCAGTATAATCAATTTCTGCACCAACAAGATACTGAAATGACATCGGATCAATAAGTAATTTTACACCCTGATTTTCAACTTCGGTATCACCATCATTGATGGCTTCATCAAAAGTAAAACCATACTGAAAACCTGAGCATCCGCCTCCAGTGACAAAAACTCTCAATTTTAAATTATCGTTCTTTTCTTCTTCAATCAAAGATTTAACTTTAAATGCGGCTGCATCAGTAAAATCTAATGGGCTATCTTCATTCATACTTTCACTCACTACAGGATTCTAATTTCAGTCTCTATTATTAAATAACCAAGCGTGACAGTCAAGATGAATATTATTAATTCCTTATATCTCAACCTGACCTCAACGATAAGTTACCTTGGTTGAAGCATTAATTATTGGGTTAATACTTCAGGTTCTTCTAATTGTGCCTGCTCAGCTTTAGGTTCTATCGCTGCGGTTATTTTGTCTTGTGAAACATGGACCAGATTACCATTAACTTCTGCTCCCATTGCCATTTCAAACAAGTTGTAATAGACGTTACCATAAACTCTCGCTTTTTTTGCCAATTCGACATTATTACTGGCATACACGTTACCTTCAACAGTACCATTGATAACAATATTGGGGATTTGTATCTCACCTTGTACATAACCATTTTCACTAATAGTGATTGTAGCATTATCATCATCTACTGCAGTAATATTCCCGATTACTTTGCCATCAATCAAAAGTCCGCCACTAAAATCCATATTACCTGTAATTTTGGTGCTATGACCGACTAAAGAATCAATCCTTTTACTTGCACCTTTTTTATTGCCCCACATATTTAACTCCTACTGGTTGAGACCATTTTAGGTCCACTAATTCGATACTTGATTTTTTCTTTTTTGAGTTAATTTTGACATCAACTGAGTGAGGTTCCACTCCTTCAGGCAAATGAATTATACCGCTAAACTCCTGAAAATACTTAAAACTGTATTTAAATGCCTTGTCTTTGGACACTTTTGCTTTTTTTGCTGGTATCACTAATGAAAATAAGTCCAGTTCCACTGTTTTATTATCTTTTTTGCCTTTAATACGAACGTTTACGGTACCTTTAGTATAAGTTCTCTTTTTAACTTTTTGCGCAAGAATAAATGTATATTGATACTGATTTTTCTCTGTTTTTTGACTGGAATCTATTTTTGGGGTTGATAATTGCGAATGATAAGCAAGTATTTCTAAACTTTGCAGGTAGACCGATTCACGTCCCTTCGCGGGTGATACAATCCCCTTATAAAAAGCCAGTTCTTTTTCCAGTTCAGAAATTTTTCGCTGGTCCTTACTCATGCTTGCCTGAACCAGTTGACAAGACTGCTGCTCAAGCAGATATTGCCTCTCCATGTGTAATACTTCTTTACTCAGCTCCGTATTTTTCTTTTTTAAAACACTTTGTTGGACGAGCAACGATTTTCTGCCTCCTTTTGCTTCAATAATATCTTCCTCGGACTGCATATAACCCAGCTCAAATGCCCCCCAAAGAAGCGAAGCGGCCAATACTAACAGGAGAAAGCGAATACCATAATACTGAAAAGGATGTGTACGATGAACAATAATATGAGTCATAGTAATTAGATAAGCTGTTTCCTTGAAACTTTTATATTAAAGAAGCGCTATGAGTTAACAATAGCTCATAGCCCTATTAAAAACAGTTAAAGCTTAAGGCATCAGTGGAACGATATTCAGGCCGGCTTTTTCATCCAGATTAAAGGCAATATTCATATTTTGAACAGCCTGACCAGCAGCCCCTTTAACAAGGTTATCAATTACAGACAGGATAACAATCGTATCACTGCCCTGCGGTTGATGTATTGCAATCCGGCACATGTTTGAACCTTTTACCGTTCTTGTTTCCGGATGTGAGCCCGCAGGTAAAACATCAACAAAAGGCTCATCGGCATAACGTTGTTCGAAAAGTGTTTGAAACTCTGATAACTTGATATTATTTGAGCTTACCTTGCCATACAATGTCGCCTGAATCCCCCTGATCATGGGAACAAGATGAGGAACAAAGGTCAAATCCACATCACCGCTATTTTCACTCTTATTAAACAGATCGAGTCCCTGACTGATTTCAGGCAGGTGTCTATGGCCTGGCACAGCATAGGCTTTGAAGCTTTCACTGGCTTCACACAATAATGTACCGACATTAGCGCCACGCCCTGCACCACTGACGCCAGACTTACAGTCAGCAACCAGAAAACCGGTATTAAGTAATTTGTTTTCAATTAAGGGTAAAAAGCCAAGTTGCACTGCAGTGGGATAACAGCCCGGGTTAGCAATCAGGCGAGCATCTTTTATAGCATTTCTATTGACCTCCGGTAAGCCGTAAACTGCTTGTTCAACATACTCAGGGCAAGCATGTTCCATTCCATACCACTGCTCCCAGACTTTTATATCTTTGATACGAAAATCAGCAGCAAGGTCAATCACTTTAACACCCGCTTCAATCAGTTCTGGCACCATTTTCATAGCAATGCCATTTGGCGTGGCAAAAAAGACCAGATCACATTTTTTTAGTGTCGAAACGTCAGGTTCTGAAAATGCAATACTGAGATGATCTCTTAAATTAGGAAATAGATCAATCACAGGAAGTCCCATTTCTGAGCGTGAAGTTATCACCTGTAATTCCACATCAGGATGATTTGCCAACAACCTCAGTAATTCAACTCCGGTATAACCCGTCCCACCAACAATACCAATTTTGATTTTTGCCACGTTAACTCTGACCTTATTCTGGAAATTTAACTGAATAAACTATTATAATACAGGATTAGGTAGAGTACGAAATAAAAAAGCCTTTAGCTCAATTTAAAAAGTGGCTCTACCTGAATACAGGATAAACCGGAGTATAAAATTAACTTTAAACGCCAGTGAATCCCCTCAATCATAATTGGACAATTTATATCAGATGAAGAAAAAAGACTTTGCCGTTATTGCTTTTATAGTGTTATTAGCCGCTCTGATGAGCTATTTATGGTTGGCACCCTCGGGGCAACCACTCGCACCACAGGCCAGCTTTATCGATATTCAAGGTAATAAATTTACTCTGGCACAACTTAAAGGTAAACCCGTTATTGTTAATTTCTGGGCCACAGAGTGCCCGGGTTGTGTTAATGAAATCCCCTTGCTGGTAAAGATGTACAAAAACTATTCATCACAGAATCTGGTCATCATCGGTGTTGCCATGGGTTATGATCCAGAGTCTCAGGTCAGAGAAATGGTTCGACAGAAAAATATGAACTACCCCATTGTTCTGGATTCACAGGATGATCTGGTTAAAGCATTCAATATTAAAGTCACACCAACAACAATATTTATCGGTAAAGATGGTAGAATGCATAAACGTAAGCTTGGTGAAGTATTACATAACGAGCTAGAAACAACGATTCAGAGTCTGGTTCTTTAGGTTTTTATATTAAATACTGAAGTTTAATAAAGTGTCATACAACTCTTAAATGGTGCAAATCATTAGCCTTACCAAATTCTTCAGATTTTCAATTATAGGAGATGCTCATTAATGTTATGGGTCAAAGCTTTTCATGTTATTTTTATGGTTTCCTGGTTTGCTGCACTCTTCTATTTACCCAGGTTATTTGTCTACCATGCCAGTAGCAGTGATGATATAAGCAATGAACGCTTCAAAATTATGGAGCGAAAATTATTTTACGGCATTATGACACCCGCAGCTCTGGTCACTGCCATCCTTGGCTTTTGGATGCTGTTTGAGTATGCCTGGCAAGCTTATTCTTCAATGCGCTGGTTACATATAAAGCTCGTTATCGTTGCCTTATTATTTGTTTATCATTTTTATTGCTGGAAACTTGTGAAGTTATTCAAAGAAGATAAAAACACTCATAGCCATGTTTATTATCGCTGGTTTAATGAAATTCCTGTTTTTATGTTAATGGGAATTACTATATTGGTTATTGTTAAACCAATATAATCTAAAAAATACACCTTAATTTTTTTACTCACACTCATTTGAATAGTTATGAATAAAACACCTCCTGTTGTCCTGTCATTCTCCGGTAACGATCCGACAGGCGGGGCCGGAATCCAGGCGGACATTGAAGCAGCAGTCAGTATGGGTGCTCGTGTTGCTCCCGTCGTTACAGCCTTAACTGTCCAGGATACCCAGAATGTTAAGTACTTTTCAGTCACCGATGCCAGCATGGTCTCTGAACAGGCGCGTCATATTCTGGAAGATATGCCTATTGCTGCATTCAAAATTGGTATGGTGGGCAGTGTAGAAAATATTGCCGCCATTCATAATATTTTACATGATTATCATGAAATTCCAGTGATAGTCGATCCTATTATCAGTGCAGGTGGAGGTATGTCATTAGCAACTGAAGAAATGGCGCTTGCCTATTCTGACTTGCTGTTTCCCTTCACCAATCTGGTTACTCCAAATAGCAATGAAGTTCGTCTATTAGCACCTGAAGCCGATTCTTTTGATTCCTGTGCCCAGGAGTTAATGGATGATGGCTGCGAATATGTGCTGTTAACCGGCACTCATGAAGGGACTGAGGAAGTGATTAATACTTTCTATGGTCACTATAAAAAAATTGAATCTTCCTGTTGGGAGCGCTTACCTCATAGTTATCATGGTTCAGGTTGTACATTGACTTCAGCAATAGCATGTTTAGTTGCTTGTGGACACACTATTGCGGATGCTGTCACTATTGCCCAGGAATACGCCTGGCAATCTCTACGACATGGTTATCAGTCGGGTATGGGACAGCATCACCCTGATAGACTTTACTGGACTAAGAGCTGGACTGATAACTAAAAATTATGTGTTTATCCTCTAAAACCATCAATAAAATTAACGGCCTTTATGCCATCACTGATCCCCGTTTAATCCCGGAAGAAAAACTCATCGCTTCTGTTGAACAGGCTATTTTAGGCGGTGCCCGTGTTATCCAATATCGAAATAAATTAGCTTCAAAAACAACACAATATACACAAGCTGGTCAATTAAGCACGCTTTGCAAACAGCACAATATCTGCTTTATTATTAATGATGATCCACAATTAGCTAAAGCAGTGAAGGCTAATGGCGTACATGTGGGCAAGAAAGATGGACAAATTGCTGATGCACGCAAGCAATTGGGCAGCCAGGCTATTATTGGCGTGTCATGTTACAACCAGTTAAACAATGCCCATGATTCAATTGCACAAGGTGCTGATTATGTGGCCTTTGGTCGGTTTTTTCCATCCAAAACAAAACCCCATGCAGTGCAGGCTGATTTACAGCTGCTCAAAGAAGCATCCGTACAACTTAGCGTCCCTATTGTTGCCATTGGCGGTATTAATCGGGATAATGTTCAACAGTTAATCCAATGCGGTGCTAATTCTGTCGCAGTTATTAATGATTTATTCCATAATAATCAGGATATTTACAATACAGCAAAAATTTATCAGGCACTATTTAATTAGCACTTAATCAGTATAAATTTGATAGGAAAATTATTTTTATGACCCGTTCACACGATCTATTTCAACAAGCTCAAAAAACAATTCCAGGAGGCGTTAACTCACCTGTTAGAGCCTTTAAAGGTGTCGGTGGTGATCCGGTTTATTTTAAAAAAGGAGAAGGCGCCTATCTATACGATGAAGATGATAATCGTTATATTGATTATGTGGCTTCATGGGGACCTATGATTATGGGGCATGCCCATCCCGAAGTTGTTAAAGCAGTTCAGGATGCCGCTGGTGAGGGATTGGGATTTGGAGCACCCACTCAAATTGAAACTAAAATGGCCGAATTGGTTTGTCAACTGGTTCCTTCAATTGAAATGATCCGTATGGTCAGCTCTGGCACTGAAGCAACAATGAGTGCTATTCGCCTGGCTCGGGGTTATACCGGAAGAGATAAAATTGTTAAATTTGAAGGCTGCTATCATGGGCATTCTGATTCACTATTAGTCAAAGCAGGTTCAGGTGCACTGACATTTGGTGTCCCCTCATCTCCTGGAGTACCTGCTTCATTATCAGAGCACACTATCACACTGACTTATAACGATAGTGCTCAGGTTCGTGAAGTCTTTGCCGACATTGGCGATCAAGTTGCCGCAATTATTGTTGAGCCTGTTGCCGGTAATATGAACTGTATTCCGCCTGTTAGCGGCTTTCTTGAAACATTACGAGAAGTGTGTGATCAAT
Source organism: gamma proteobacterium symbiont of Bathyaustriella thionipta (assembly GCA_025656775.1). GTDB lineage: Bacteria > Pseudomonadota > Gammaproteobacteria > GRL18 > GRL18 > GRL18. Next base: position 1,828 of record JAHXHI010000211.1, on the reverse strand, counting down.
CTGGCAGTATATTGATCTTTGATGAAGTAATGACTGGCTTTCGCGTATCAATAGGCGGTGCACAGACTCACTATGGGATTACACCCGATCTCACCACACTCGGTAAAGTCATTGGTGGTGGTTTACCTGTTGGTGCTTTTGGTGGAAAGAAACAGATAATGGAACACATCTCACCATTAGGCCCCGTTTATCAGGCAGGCACATTATCAGGAAATCCCCTGTCAATGGCTGCAGGTATGAAAACGTTAACTCTGGCAGCGCAGGACGGGGTTCATAAAGATCTGGATGCAAAAGCAAAACGTCTGGTGGCAGGAATCGTCACTAAAGCCAAAGAAGCGGGTATTGCCATGACTTCAAATCAAGTTGGTGGAATGTTCGGACTGTTCTTTAGTGATGAAGAAAAGATCACTGGTTTTGCACAGGTGACTCAAAGCAATCAAGAGCGTTTTAAAAAGTTCTTTCATGGTATGTTAGATGAAGGTATTTATCTCGCGCCTTCCGCTTTTGAAGCCGGTTTTGTTTCAGCTGCTCATACTAATGATGATATTGATGCAACCATTGAAGCTGCGGGCAGAGTATTGAACACACTCTAGTGTTAAGTAATTAAGCGTTAAGTCGTTTGTGTTCTTTGTGAATACTTAACGCTTGTTTATCTCAAGATATCTGGCAAAGGTCTACCAATATAATATCCCTGAGCATAATCCACTTCATAATATGCTAACATTTCAAGAATTTCTTCATTTTCAACAAACTCAGCAACAGTCTGCTTACCTAAACCATGAGCCATATCATTCAATGCTTTTACAAATACCTGATCATCATCACTATGAGGCAATTGGCGAATAAACATTCCATCGAGCTTAACAACATCAACAGGTAATTGTTTCAGATAGAAAAAAGAAGAAAAGCCGACACCAAAATCATCCAGTGCAAAGTGACAGCCTAACTCTTTAATTTCTCTCATCAATCGTTCTGCACCCACAATATCCGAGACAGCGGCTGTTTCAGTAATTTCAATAACCAGGCGTGATGGTTCAACTTTATATTTTTGTAATTGTTCTTGAATTAAAACGAGTATATCAGGGCTATCCATAGCTTTTCCGGATAAATTGACAGATAAGCTTAAATCAAAACCTGACGATATAAAACTGTCTAAAGCCTGTATTGCTTTTTTCATTACCAGACGATCAATTTCACCTATCATACCTAATTGTTCAGCTTCTGGAATAAAAGAGTCCGGAGTTTGAATATCACCGTTTTTATCAATCATTCTGATCAATGTTTCATAACGTTTTATTTTGCCACTTGTTATCTCCATAATGGGTTGAAAATACAGAATAAAGCGATCTTCATTAATCGCACTTTCTATACGTTCCTTTCTAGCCATTAACTGATTGACTCTTTCACGACCCTGATCCTGGGAAGAGAATAAGTGAAAACTACCGCGCTTTTTTTCTTTTGCCTGGTACATTGCCAAATCAGCATTGGCTAATAAATCAGGCACATTAAAACCATCATTCGGATAGAGCACAATACCAATACTGACAGAAATTTTATGAGCTCCCCCAAGGACATTCGTTTCAATAACACGTAAACTATTAATAATTCTTTTGGCTACTCTAATGGCAACTTTTTCACTTACATCAGTTAAAACAACAGCAAACTCATCGCCACCAAGGCGAGCAATGATATCAAACTGTTTGAGAGAATGTTTAATTTTATCGGATATTAATTTCAGCATGTAACTATTCAGCATAAATTTAAAAAAAATTGAAAAAAAAAGCTTGACAGAAAAGTTATGTAATTTATTAAAACCGACATGTCTATG
>JAHXHI010000359.1:4280-8338 GCA_025656775.1 gamma proteobacterium symbiont of Bathyaustriella thionipta | reverse complement strand
AATGATTTCATAGTAGCTCTCCCAGTATTGAAAAGTTATCTGAAAACTGTTTTGAGGCATAATTCATCAGTTCAGGAATTGCTGTCATATAGAGGTTCTTTGACTATAAGAACGGTTTGTCACCAACCTCCTCTGTAGACCTTACTGCTATTGGCTTACAGACGAAAAATCAATTTCAGAACTAGCTAAGAGTTTATCTATAACCTCTTGAATATTAATACTTTTTCCACCATTGTAAAATTCATAGTTTCCAATAAAACTGATGTGCTGCCATGCAACGGGTGATAAGCGTATAATTTCTTTTGCTTTATCGGGATCAACTTTTAGAAAATGATCATAAAGACTGGATAAAATAGTCGCATTGTAATAAATAACCGCATTGGCTATCAGTCGTATTGACTCGGCATTAATATCCAGTTCTATTTCATTTTTGCCGCTGATCATTCTACCACCACTGACTTTGGCAATGGTACTACTTAACTGGTGATATGATTCGCCTCGACAAAGTGATTTTTGGACAACCGATCGTACTTCTGAACTATTAATGTAATCAAGCATGTAGTCGGTCATAAAAATTTCATCCAAAGCAATGAGTGCTTTTAGAGTTGGATTTGTTTTTTTATAAGAAGATAATTTTCGGACAATCTGGCTCTGAGTCGTTTTCTTCAGTGCCAGTGATGCCAGTATCCTCAAAATATTATCCCACTCTTTAATGATGAGTGATTTATTGACCTTTTTGCTTGGCTTAATGATGTGTTTATTGTGCTCAGAAATATTATCAAAACTGACCAGATTATTATCTGCTTTATCACTGAGATGAGTAAATCTTGGCATAAACCGATAGCCAAACATGTTCATTAATGCAAAATTAACACGATTTATACTGTGCATGTCACCCGATACGGCTTTAATTTCAATATCAGAGGTATTACTTTCTACAATATCAAGAAGGTAATGACTTTCATGCTCATTGGCCCCAATAACCTTTAAACATAGAGGTAAATGGTTAGCGTTTAGTGAAAACAGTACGACACCCTTCAGCATTCCAAAATATTTTTTTGAATGTCGTGATTTGATTGTATTATATTTGGTCGCAAATTTCTGTCCATCAACACTGGCATGTATACCGTAATCTGATAAATTATATTCATCAAATATAGACAGTTTGGCAGTGTGCTCCATTATTGTCTCACTGCCAGACCATAGATTTGAATAACGAATAAAATTTTTGTTGGCATTATCCAGATCTTGCTCTCCCACATCACAAATATCTTTCATCTTTTTAGTTTCAATACCAGTTGCATTCGCAACAATACAGGCATTAATGACCTCGGTGGAGGGCTTGGTTTTAGAATTTCTTGGTAGAATGTGAGAGAATTTTTTTAAAAAATGGGTTGATTCTGATGAAAATCGAAGCACATTACCAATACTTGTAACAGGCAGTTGCTCAAAAAAAGGATTGTTAACACCGTTGTCAGAAGCGGTATAAGGCAAGGTCCATTTGATTAACTCACCTTTTTTGTTATATTTAATTTTGATACTGGTGTTTTCCCCATTATCGATCCGCTTATTGACCTCACCGTATTTTTTATCCAAATTCTCTTGCAGAAAGCTCAGTAGATCGGTGATTTCCATTGAGAGTAAAGGCAAATTTAGTTGCTTTAAAATTTTCTTTTTATTTTTTGACCAGTATTCAATATCAATGAGTTCGTCTTCCAATGCTCGAAAACTAATGCTGTCTTTGATAAAAACCGTACCATCAGAAATTCCCTTTGTCAGTTGCAGATAAACCATGAATTCATAACAATCACCATCAATTTTTTTTACGGTTTTATCATTACTGTCTTTTGTTTTATAGGTTAAAAACTTCAGGGTTGATTTGGGGAAGAATCCCAACGGGATCTCATCATAATCATAGGAACGAAAAGACTGACTATTTTCAATATGCTGTTTTAAAAATTTGGCAGCATCATTCAGTTTATCCACCTCAGTAGTAAAATTTAATGCTTTAAATAAAGGGCGAATATTTCTCTTAACAGATAAGGCAATATTTTTGTAATATTCCCAACGATAGGATTCACGACTGAAATTTGGTTTTTTAAAATCAGTGAGAAATTTCTTATACTCCATTTCAGGGATAATATAAAATGCTTTTTCTCTGATGTGTTCATCAGTAATAGATTGATTGATATTGATGGCCAGTACCTTACAGGCCTTATTCCTAAGCTCTTTATCAACCAGTTCGACAATATCAACTTTAGATTTCTGATATTCATTGCCGTTGTCCGTATATTTGTTTACTTTTTGAGTGATACTGGTGACTAAGTGATCGTTAATTTTAAGTAACCGATGGTACACATAACACAGTATCAAAAGCCTGGCTTGATTTTTATTGTTTAATTGCTTGAGTTTCTGAATAGTATAGAACTCAGCCAGATTGGCATAATAAATAATATTCTGTTCAGAAATCCCTAATTTGGGGATCAATTTTTGGGATTTGTCATAGATCTCACGGATCATCTCCTGCTTTGCAACACTTTTCAATATTTCTGTTGTAGAAAAATTCTTCTGATCTTTCTTTATCAAAGTCAGGTTATAAAATAACTCATCATTTTCAAGCAGATTATCAAGCTGATCACGTAAGCCTTTACTGGCATCCCGGTAAAGTTTATTGATCAAACGATCTCGTTCGTCATTTAGTGCCGAAGAAACAAGTTCTTGTAAAGTTGAATAAGATGGTCTGAGCACATTTTGTTGTAAACAGAAGGATAATAATTCTTGTAATACAAACTTGGGCAATACATGACGTTTAGCAATTGATCGGGCTTCTTTTATTAATCGTTTTTCAAATTCATTATTGGAGTCAGCCAGGCCGTATTTTTTCATTAACAATGCACGGTTTTTATAATGATAATTTTTTGAAATTTGTTTTTTTGGAAATGGAGCGTCAGGAAAGTAGGTTTTAAGAATAAACTCTACATCAGTCTTGTATTTTTGAAAGCTGAATCTGAAAAAATAATTAGTGGCCTGATAATAGCCTCGCTGTAAAATATAATTTATTTTTCTCGGAACGGTTTTTAAAGTGTTAAGATTGAGCCTGTCCTCATCATCCAAAGTAAATAAAAATGATCTTTCATCATCGTCCAGGTGAGGAATGCTATAAAGAGAATCAATCTCTTCTTGAGTTAGAATTGAGAGTCGAGCCATTTTGTAGCCTTAAAATGTGATGAGCCAATGTATTTCAGGATTTTCGCATGCGATGAGTCAATAATACCCACATTCATTCATACCTTCCTTTAAAATATCGTTCAGACGCTATTGTAATATTAATTGGACGATATTAAAATAACGTATCGTTATTTCCCTATTATTACAAAGCAGGTGTGTTATGTTTCCTAGATATTCTGCCAATTATGTCACTGAGGCCCTGGATGATACGCCTGTTGTCTTTATTATGGGGCCACGGCAAACGGGAAAAACAACGCTGGTTAAATCCCTGATAGAAAGATCAGAAAAAGATGCCTGGGAATACATCACATTTGATGATCAAGCACAGTTGGAAATTGCTCAATCCGATCCAGTCGGATTCATTCGCAATTTACCACAAAAGCGGATAGCGCTAGATGAGGTTCAACGCATACCGGAAATATTTATTTCTATTAAGCAAGCCGTTGATGAAAACAGAGAGCCAGGACGATTCCTATTAACAGGCTCTGCCAATGCACTTTTATTGCCCAAATTATCAGATTCTTTGGCTGGTCGAATGGAATCGGTGAGACTGGCTCCACTTTCAGAATGCGAGATTAAGAATAAATCACCCACTTTCTTAAATAAATTATTATTACAGGAAGCACCTTCAAGTGATGAGACTCGGGTTCGAGAACATTTACTTAATCGACTTGTCGTTGGCTGTTTTCCTGAGCCTTTACAACGCTCTAGTGAACGACGAAGTGCCGTTTGGTACCAACAGTATGTCAGTACCCTGATACAGCGTGACATTCGTGATCTGACTCATATTGATCACCCTGACAGGATGCTTAAATTACTCAAATTAACGG
>JAHXHI010000359.1:2993-4180 GCA_025656775.1 gamma proteobacterium symbiont of Bathyaustriella thionipta | reverse complement strand
CGTCTGATAAAACAGCCGGAGGATTTTGGCTTATTACTAGAGTCTTTTGTCTATAATGAGTTACGCAAGCAATCCGTCTGGATTGATGAACCTCTGAGTTTTTATCATTACAGAGACAAGGATAAAGTTGAGGTTGATATCATTATTGAAAATGCTCAGGGTGATTGTTTTGCCATTGAAGTGAAATCAGCAGCTTCATTGAAAAGCAAAGACTTTAATGGACTGAAGCGTTTTCAAAATGTTGCTGGAGAGCGGTTTAAATTTGGAGTATTGCTTTATGATGGTGATCATAGCAGCTCGTTTGGGGATAATCTTTTTGCCGTACCTCTTGGTGCTCTTTGGACATAAGTACCTCCTTATTAAGGAAAACCTAATCACTATAAATTATATTTGATCGCTTATATAGGGTCATTTTCTTAGAAAATACGCCTTATATTCACTGTATAATAAAGATAGACACTTTCAAATTTCGATATATTTTTTGTTTTATCAAATAAAAATTGTACTTATATTAACCTTAAAAACTTACCAAATAGTAAAAATTAATCATTCAAAATTCATTTAGAATAGTTTGTAGATTCAAATACATTACTGGTGTTCGCAGTCGGTTTGACTGAATAATTCAGGTTTAAAATTTAAGTAGATATGATATTAACAGACATAAGCAAAGAAAATTGTAGTAATTCAAACAATTCATCAAACCTTAAATTGATTTTAACCCTTTTTTTATTGCTACTCTTTATGGCAAATGTTTCAGCTAATAATGACTTAAATAAAACCGTACCAACTCATAAAGTCCAGGCGGGTATCTGGCAACCAAGCAACAAGGCTTTTTCACAAATCAATGCCAATAGCTTAATCAAATTACAATTATCATTTGCCATTCAGGTTAAACAAACTTTTGTACATAAAGGAGATAAAGTTAAGCAGGGACAAGCTTTATTAGCAGTGAATTCTGATGTGATACAACATGATCTTGAGCGCTTTCAAATTGCTCGTAAAAAACAGTTGGTGATCAAACGACAATTGCACTACCTCAATAAAATTATAAAAAATAAATTAGTCTCACGTAGTGAACTTTTTTCTGTAGAAACCGCTGATGTGCAAGCAGAAAAAGAGAAGGCTGATGCCTGGCTTGTTTTGGTCAGCCACTTGAATGAATTAGGACATTCAGCTCAGCAACTAAC
>JAHXHI010000359.1:0-2893 GCA_025656775.1 gamma proteobacterium symbiont of Bathyaustriella thionipta | reverse complement strand
GGACAGGAACAAAATAATCAGTTCCCTGTTTTAAAGGGGCTCAAAGAAAACCAACAAGTGGTTACTCAGGGAGCCTATGAATTATTATATCGTGACATTAAATCACTGATTCAGTTTGTGGATTAATCATGTTTAAATACTGTCTACAACGTCCAGTTATTTTTATCTTTGCGGCCATTTTATTGGCACTGAGTGGCTTATCTGCATTACGGATGTTGCCAGTTGATCTCTTTCCAAATCTTGATTATCCCTTAATTAATATCATCACACACTATCCGGCAGGTACAGCTGAGGATATGGAGCAATTAATTACCCGCCCAATAGAGAGTGCTATGTTGGGCTTAAATGATTTGCAACGTGTACGTTCCACTTCATCACCAGGTTTCTCACAAATCAGTGTGGAATTTACCTGGGGTGTGGATGCGGAACAGGCACGACAACGGGTTTTTAGTCGACTGGCTCAGATGAGTGCCCAACTACCTGTCAATGCCCGACCTGAGTTGGAAAATATTGGCTCTTCACTGGCCATGCTGTCAACCTACATACTGCAAGGTGATGATCCTGTTGCTTTACGCAGTTGGGTGCAATATCAACTGGCGCCACGATTAGCCACCCTAAACGGTGTCGCTCGGGTGGAAGTGATGGGTGGTGGCAAACGTGCCTGGCGAGTAGATATTGATCCGCTAAAATTACAACAAAGCGGCTTAAATATAAACACGGTTAGTGATGCTATTTATCATGCGAATATCTTAAATACCGGGGGGTATATTGAACAACAGGGACGTGATTTATTGATTCGCACCGATGGACGCTTATTAACACTGGATGATTTAAAAAACGTGGTGGTTGGTATGAGTCATCGTGGTGTTATTATTACTCTATCCAATATTGCTGATATCTATCAGGGTATAAAACCACAACGATACAATATCACAGCCAATACACTGCCAGCCGTAGCATTGACTATTCAAAAACAGACCAGAGCCAGTAGTCTGGAAGTATCAAATACCGTTGATGAGGCTCTGTCAGAAATACAACTTCCTCAAGGAGTTCATTTAAGTAAATTTTATGATCAATCTGAGATTATTGGCTTGACCTATCGTAACATGCGTAACCACTTATTGATGGGTGCTTTTTTGGCCATATTATCCGTGATCTTTATTTTAGGGCACAATCGTACCTCTTATGTGATTGCCATTACATTTCCCTTAACCGTTTTGGGTACCTTTTGGCTCATGCACAGCCTGAATCTTGGCTTGAATTTAATGACACTGGGGGCATTAACTGTGGCTATCGGCATGGTTGCAGATGATGCCATTGTGGTATTAGAAAATATTGACCGACATCGTAATCTTGGACAATCACCCTGGGATGCCACCTTAATAGGCCTTAGGGAAATAATTGGGGCTGATATTTCAGGTACATTAACGGTTCTGGCCGCATTCGCACCATTAGTCTTAGTTAGTGGTTTAGCAGGCCGATTATTTCACCCTTTTGGATTGAGTTTTAGTCTCTTATTATTGTTCTCACTCATACTGTCACTAACCATCATTCCTCTGGCTGCGGTGTATTGGATGAGACCAGTAAAACAAGGTACAAAAAAACACTTAACGCTTGGTGAACGTTGGGTAAAATGGCTGGAAAAAGTTAATTTAACGTTTCTGGATCATTTAATTCGCCATAAAAAAATCACTTTATTGCTTGCGGTTATTATTTTGGCTGGCAGTTCAGTCTTATTGATTTTTAATCCCATTCGTTTCTTACCCTTACTGGATGAAAACAGTTTATTACTCAGTTATCAGTTAACCCCTGGAACGTCATTAACAGAGAGCAACAGAGTGGGGTTGGAGCTGGAACGAGCTATTCTTGAAATACCCAAAGTACAAGCCGTTTTTAGACGTACTGGTTCGCCTGAATCCTCTTTTTATCTTGAAGGACCTGATCAAGGTGAACTGGTTGTTCGACTTGATAGGAGTCAACAGGCCAATGCCTTACAAATTAAACAAAAATTGGATCAATTACTGGTTTCGATGCCTGGCGTTATAGGCCGAGTTAATGAACCCACCAGTGAAAAACTGGATGAATCCTTTTCTGGTATGCCAGGTCTGTTTGGCATCACCATTTATGGAACTGATTTGGAAACTTTATATGCCGCTGCCAACAAAGTAGAACAAATCACAAGACAAACAGATGGTATCAATAATGTTGTCAATAATACTAAAATCCCTGTGGATCAAATCCTCATTCGGCTTGATCCAGTCAAACTGGCTTTACGTAATGTTCAGGCCAGTAGTGCTTCAAGAGCCATAAAACTGGCATTACAAGGTGAAACCATTAGCAATGTTATTTTAAATCAGCAGGCCATTGGTATATATTTACGTTTCAAAACTCAATCTCGACAACAAATAAATGATCTGCAGCGTATTCCCATACCCAATAGAGATGGCAAAAACATACCCTTGGGACAGCTAGCGAATATCAGCCATAGTTCTGGGCATCCTGTTATTGAGCATCAACATGGTTTAAGAAGCCTGACTCTGAGTGCTGAAATTGATGGTAATCCTGTCAGCGTGATTGCCACTTTGAATGATAACATTGCCCAATTAAATTTGGGTGATGATATACAGGTGGCCTATACCGGTGAATATCAACAATTAATTGATACCGGATTACAAATGGTAGGCGTATTGATGGGGTCAGCCCTACTGGTTTTTGCAATTATTGCCCTGCAACTGGGTAATTTTTTGGATCCATTGGTTGTGTTGGTTAAACTACCCCTGGACTTTATGGGTGCAGCTCTGGCTTTATTTTTAACACAACAGGCCATTGATTTAACGGTGGCTATTGGCTTTATTACCCTAGTGGGTATATCAACCAATAATGGCATTATGTT
>JAHXHI010000250.1 GCA_025656775.1 gamma proteobacterium symbiont of Bathyaustriella thionipta | reverse complement strand
GATGTTTAATGTGGATGGTGCCCGAAGTAAGTTGAATCGGGCATATGAAAAGTTAATCGGTCAAAATTAATGTGTTTAGGTACTAGTATAAAGTTCACTACGAGACATTCCTGTACTATTAGCAAAATGTTCTGCTAAATCAAAAGTATTATCGGGTATTGAAATTGCTGTTTTCATACAGTCAGTATAACCAAGGTTATACTTCTGTCAAGGTTTTGTGGAGGATTTATAAATATACAGTTAAATATACGGAAACTCGCATTTTGGATATACACGACTCCGTATTTCATCTTTTCAATATTATTGCCTATCGCAATTAAAATATCATTTTTTTCAGTCAATTTTATCTGACATATTAGCTATTGCATAAATTATTTCTTCTACAGCCTCTTTATTTTATAAATATCGTACATTTATAATATTGAAATATCACACAGCAGAAAAGTGTAAATCGGTATGTCTCGCTAATAGGCCGAAATAACTAAATTATGGAATGGCAATATCCATTGCCGCCAAAGAATGAAAGTGGCAATATATTTTACAAAGCGGCTTAAATGGCGATCGTTGTGAAACATTTGCTTTAATAATTACCTGTTCTTAATATTTATAATCGAATACGATCAGGTCTGATCTTTGCTCTGCAACGATCCCATCACCTTTAAACTAAATCCCCATTTACTGTGACTTGAGATTTTAATTAATTGATACATTTTACCATTAAGTTCATAATCCATAATTAACATCATCACAGCAGTAAGTAAACTGTTAAAATCATTAATAAAAATTTATAATTAAGCACAATTAAATACAACCAAATAGACTATGAAACTGAAGTCATATATTTTTCGCTGGGTTACTCTGGTCACTCTATTGCCGGCAACGGCTTTAGGGTTGTTTGCAACCTATTATGTGCAAAATCTTTATTATCAGGATGCAACCGATGATATTCAACACAGCCTGGAAAATATTTCTGCCGAGATCAGCCGCAGTCTGCAAGCTGATCAAAATTTAATTTTAAAGTTACCAGAATCTCAGGCAATGCAGCAGTTTCTGCCCGTGTTAGATGAAGCACGACTCAATGAGCAGCATATTGACTATGATTCAAAACTATATATTTTAAGTGCCTTTTTACGCCAGTATCAATCCGTTGTCTCTTTATTTGATACCTTCAGAATTTTGGATATACGCGGCAATACGCTGCTTAAAATACGTAACGGCCGGGAAAGTCTTACGCGTTATGAAGGTTTTGAGCCGTATGCCATTATGGATAAAGAGATCATTCAGTCCGAGCAGCTTAAAGTACTGTCTGAATTACCTGACCAAAATGTCAGCTTTATTGAACTGCCTCAGACCCGTGATGAAATGGGGCAGGAAAATAATATTGTCATACCTGATGGTGTGGTGCCACTCAATTATAATGGTCAGAGAGTCGGTTATTTAGCGGTGGCAATTCAAGGCGCGAATATTGATCAGGTACTGGAGCTGGCCACCCGCCTGTATAATGGACAATTATTGATCGCTGAAATTGATGAAGAAAACAAAGTACGAAACGGCCAGATACTTTATAATGATAATACGTTATTACGCTTTGCTGCGCTTAAATCAACCGTAGAAAAACTACAGGACTTTGAGCAGGGGGTTATTTGGGATGCCTATCAGGACAACCCTTTTGGCTCAATCAAAAACATTTCCGGTAATAAACATTATTATTATATTGAGTACTTTCCTTATCCCAACTCATTAACCTCCTGGATTGTTATTAATGAGGTACAGAGCACCGCCTTTACAGCACCTTTTGAGCGAATTCGTACCGGTATATGGATGTTGGCAAGCATTGCAGCACTGGGCAGCTTATTTTTAGCACATTTTGCCTCAAGAGCAATTTCAACGCCCATTATACGTTTGGCCGAAAATTTAAAAATCTTTGCTGATGGTGAACAATCTATCGCCATAAAAAGTAGTATTGATGAAATTCAACAATCATCTAAATCCTTTAACTATATGGCCAAAAAACTTGATGAAGCACGACAGGAAAGGATCAAAGCTGAAAATTTGATGATACAAAGCGCCAAACTGGCCAGTCTTGGACAAATGGCAGCCGGTATTGGTCATGAGATCAATAACCCACTTAATAATATTCGCTCTTTATCCCGCTTAATACGCCGTGATTTAGAAAAAGATTCCAGTGAGACACATAATACCTTGCTTGACGATATTCGCTCCCTGGATGAGGAAGTACTCAGGGCTTCAGAAATCGTTCAGGGTGTCCTGAGTTTTTCGCGGCAACTTCCCGAGAAAGCATTTTCTCCAATTCATCTTACTGACTTATTAAAAAATCTGGAAGGACTGGTTAAACAGGAAGCAAAGCGAGCACAGGTCAATATTGTCGGCATTGATGCGATTGTTGCCCAGGATAGTGTTATGATCCTGGGCGATCAAGGTAAGTTACAGCAGGCACTGGTTAATATTCTTCTCAATGCAATACAGGCAAGCTCACTCACTTCAAATCAAACACAGGAAAATAACATTAATGTGTCTTTGAGTGTCATTGCAAAAAATAAAGGCCAGCAATCACTCTTATTAAGTATCCGGGATTATGGCAGTGGTATTGATGCAACAATAAAGGATAAAATTTTTGATCCTTTCTTTACCACCAAGGAAGTCGGTCAGGGCACCGGGCTGGGTCTTTCTATCTCTCTGGGTATTATCCAGAATCATAAGGGGCAATTAAGCATTGAGAATGCTCATGGCGGCGGTACGATTGTTAACATAATATTACCTATCTTTAACACTCAGGACGAAATAAGCAACGCACAAAATAATGCTCAAAGAGCTGACAAAACTATACTATGAAACAAAAATTAATAATTATTGATGATGAACCTAAAGCCGGTCAATTAATGGCACGCTACCTGGATGACAGTTACGACTGTCTGATATTTATCGATCCGGTTGAGGCAATGGATTATTTCTCCAGAGAAGGTGCCGACCTTGTTATTACAGACATGCAAATGCCCAGGCTCAGTGGCGCTGAAGTTCTGGCTCAGATACGGGAGGTCAATCAACTAATCCCGGTCATCGTAATCACCGCCTATTCCAATGTGGACAATGCGATTGAAGCCTTACGTCTGGGTGCAACAGACTTTGTCAAAAAACCATTTGATATTGAAGAATTAAAAATTATCATTGATAAAGCACTGAATATTTCTTCACTTAAAGCAGAAAACTCTCGTCTTAAAGAACGCATAAAAGCACAGGAAGCACAGGATGATCGTTATCGTCTGATTGGCACGGGTGGCAATATGCAAAAAGTGTATGACATCATAAATAAAATTGCCGACATACGCTGTAATGTCATTATTGAAGGTGAATCCGGCACAGGTAAAGAGCTGGTTGCCCGAGCCATTCATTTTCAAAGTCAGTCTGCAGATAAGCCCTTTATCGTTATTGACTGCGGTGCACTCACAGACAGCTTGCTGCAAAGTGAATTATTCGGCTATGAAAAAGGTGCTTTTACAGGTGCCAATAAACAAAAAAAAGGGCTCCTGGAAACGGCTTCTGGCGGTACCCTGTTTCTTGATGAAATCTGTAATATCTCTGACAACATGCAGACCAAACTATTACGTGTTGTCCAGGAGCAGCAAATCACTCGTGTGGGTGGGCTTGAAGCAATTGATATTGATGTTCGCTTTGTTGTTGCCACCAATCAACCCATGGATAAAATGATTCAGGAAGGTCAATTCAGACACGATTTATATCACCGCTTAAATGTCATTAATATTCAGGTACCGCCATTACATTCCCGCCTGGAAGATATTCCCTTGCTCACAGAAGTCATGATAAAACGCTTTGCAGAAAAATATAAGCGTAACATTACAGGCTTCGATAAATCTTCTGCACAATTACTAAAAACCTACCACTGGCCGGGTAATGTGCGTGAGTTGAGCAATATCATTGAAAGAGCGGTTGCTTTATCTGATAATGAAACCTTACATTTAGATGAAATTCCAACCTCAGTTCAGGCTCCAGGGCAAAATGACAGCAGTGCAATCGACAGTGATCAACCCACACTGGCAGAGCTGGAAAAACGTTATATTTTTAAATTACTCGATACCAATAGTGATAATAGAGAAAAGACAGCCTCAATTCTGGGGATTAATAAGTCAACTTTATGGAGGAAATTAAAGGAATATAATGTCTAAAGAAGATAAACAGGACAGGTGAAATTATACCCCTTTCATATCAATACCAGCCGCGTTGAAAACTTAACAACCGAGCAATTAAATGAGGCTAAGTACCGCTGTGCCCGCGACTTTGGCAAGCGGGCAGGATTTTCTCCTATTGCTTATATTTTTTTACTGGCCAGTATCACCATTGCAACTGACATCGGCAGCGCTTATTTTAAAGACTATTGGTTTCTGGTCATAATGGTTTATGTCATCAGCATTGGCCGCTACCTTATTACCCAGAAACTGGCGGTGTCTGAAAAGGACCATTATCGCCTGTACCTCAACAATTATTATATTCTGACTTTAGCCGTAGCATTTCTCTGGGGTGCTGTCATGGCAATGATGCTTTGGACCGACCAGTTACAAAATTTTAGTTATTTATTATTATCACTCACAATTGCCATGACGGCTGGCGCAATTGGCACGATGACATCATACGTAAGAACCAGTCTACAATTTATCTTTATGTTATGGCTGCCTATTGTCTTTGTATTAGCCTTACTCAGTTATACGGATTGTGCTGGCGCTACACTTGTCTTATATTTAGTGGTTATTATGCTCTTTTTTGTAGCCACTCTGGCCAGCCGAATTGCCCTTGATAATCAATCAGGAATTCTGCGTCAAATATTATTAGAGAGTCAGAGTAATGAACTGATTTTAGCCTTAGAAACGATAAAGCAACAGCAAAGTGAAGTAAAAAAACATCGTGATCATTTACAAAATTTAGTGGATGAGAAGACGATTGATTTAATAAAGGCAAAGGAAAAAGCGGAACAAGCCGATATTACAAAAAGTGAATTTCTGGCTAATATGTCCCATGAATTAAGAACACCATTACACTCAATATTAAGTTTTAGTCATTTTGGTCTAACCCGATTAGATCAGGTTGATAGTGAAAAAATTCGCAGTTATTTTGAAAAAATCAATTACTCAGGTGAAATTCAATTAAATCTAGTCAATGACTTACTGGATCTCTCCCACCTGGAATCGAATAAGGCAAACCTGTTTTTCAAGCAATGCAACTTACTCGCTATCACCAAAAGCATCATTGATGAATTAAGCAGTCTTTATGAACAAAAAAATATGACTCTGTCATTAGATGAACCCTCAGAAACAACCCTTGTTAATGGTGATAAAAGTAAAATTGAGCAGCTGCTAAGAAACCTGATCGGTAACGCCATAAAATTTTCACCGGCAAAATCTCATCTAGCCATTGGTCTCTATAAAAATACCTCAACCGTCAGGCTCGAGATCGTAGATCAGGGACCCGGAATACCCGATGAAGATAAAGATTCAATTTTTGATAAATTTAACCAGTCAAGTCGAACTCGTACCGGCACCGGTGGTACAGGCCTGGGATTAGCAATCTGTGCACAAATTGTGCAGCAACATAATGGCGATATCTGGGTTGAAGATGCGATGGAAGGCAATGATCAATCCGGTGCACGCTTCGTGGTTATTTTCCCCCCTTATTGATATCGGAATAATTCCCCTGATAAAGACACTTGTGCAAATTGCAATTTGCACTCTCAATTTGCAAACTGCTTTGAATCACCCCTCATCAATGTTAAACAGACCAACTATCTATCTGAATATTAACAATAAAATATTATGGCATAATAAATGCTTTACCATGTAGAGTTTGAAAAAATATTTCTCAATAATAAACATAACTTTATAATCACACGAAGGAAGATATGATGCAACGTAGACATTTCCTGAAAAACACAATGGCAACTGGTGCAGTTGCTTTAGCCGCAACAAGCGGTTTATTGGTTCCTCTAAAAGTTCTCGCCTGGAACAAAGAAGCCTTTGATGCTAAAGATGTACAATCTGCAATGAAAGGCTCAATCGGCACCGAATTAACTGAAGCAAGTGATAAAATCACCATCAAAGCACCTGATATCGCTGAAAATGGTGCAGTTGTTCCTGTCACCATCAGCTCTGCTTTAAGCGGTGTAAAATCAATTACTATTCTTTCAGAGAAAAACGGCACACCTCTCATTGCTAAATTTAATCTGAAAGGTAAAGCTGAAGCTTTCGTTTCTACCCGTATTAAAATGGGCAAGACTTCTAACGTTATTGCAATTTGTGAGTCTGGCGGCAAATTCTATAGTGCAAGAAAAGAAGTTAAAGTCACTATCGGTGGTTGCGGTGGCTAATTTTTATTAGCTTCTCCCTCATTGTCGATATGCTACTTTTTACTCGATAAATTCAAGTTCAAGTGCATTTAATTTTAGAACAAACAGGTAAAGAAAAATGGCCAAGAAGTCAATTAAAATTCGTGCTAAAGCAAAAAATGGCGTGGTTACAGTAAAAGCGCTGATCAGTCATAAAATGGAAACTGGTTTACGTAAAGATAAAAAAACAGGTAAAGTAATTCCTGCTCACTTTATTGAAGCAGTAGATTGTGATCATAATGGTGCTCCCGTTATGAATGCAGAATGGGGTGTTGCAATCTCTAAAAACCCTTATCTATCATTCAAATTTGCTGGTGCTTCAGGTGATGCAGTTAAACTCACCTGGAAAGATAACACCGGTAAAAGTGATTCACTGGAAACTAAAGTCAAGTAATTGATTTTAAAAAGATGGGTAACCACATTACCCATCTTACTATTAGTGACGTATCCATTACTAATAGTCCATGATGGATTTACCGACAACAAGATAATCCCCCCCCCATCTTTAGTTGGTAATGTGTAGGGCGTAATTGGTGTAAAAACTGATTACGCCCTTTTTTTATGTATTGTTTTTTATGCTAAAATAACCCTTTTATAATTCAACAAAATGACACCCTATTATGCCAATGAACGAAACTGAGTTTAAAGAATTTATTGAAGAAATCATTATTCAAATTGAAGATGCTTTAGAACAACTTGACAACAATATTGACTATGAATCATCAGATGGTATTTTAACCATTATCATGGAAAATAAATCACAAATTATTATTAACCGTCAAACAGCGGCATTACAATTATGGTTAGCTGCAAAATCAGGTGGTTATCATTTTGATTACGATGAAGTTAATGGCTGGCAGGATGATCGCAGCGGAGAAGCCTTTATTGTCACCTTAAATCGCTGTTTAACTGAACAAGCAAACGAAAAAATCGAATTAGACCTGGAATAACACATGTTTTACCCTGGCATTCACACTAAACCTGAACAAAATAATGGACACCTTATTTTGTTTTTTATGATGCTTGTTTTTGCGGCAAGTACTGCAGTCGGCTTTGTCAGTGCAGCACAAGCATCTGACACCTCACATGATATTCAATCCGGGCAGCTCTTATTTCAAAAAAATTGTGCCGCATGTCATGGCAGCGAAGGCGGCGGCGGTGTTGGAGTACCACTCAACATGAGTGATTTTTTAAGTACAACATCGGATGAATATTTAAAAAAAACCATTCAATTAGGTCGCCCTGGCCGAATTATGCCTGCATTCTCTACGCTGAGTGAGACACAAGTTAATAATCTTGTTCATTATATCCGCAGTTGGAAGCCAAAGATAAAGACCCCCGTATATTCACAGAAAAAATAACCGGTGATATAAAAAAAGGGCAGGCTATTTATAAGGATGTCTGTTCAGATTGTCATCGTGATAAAGGTATTGGCGGCAAGGGAACCGGAGTGACTTTTTCCCGCCCCAGAGATGAAGAAATTCTGGCACCCGCCATCGGTAACTCAGCCTTTTTAGCATCTGCTTCTGATCAAATGATAAAACAAATCATTATGACCGGACGTGAATCGACGCCTATGGTTTCCGCAGCATCAATGGGAATTGGAGAAGAAGATGTCAATAATGTCGTCAGTTATTTACGCTCTCTGGCCAGTTCAGACAACGAGAGTTTGTCTCTCACAAGTAAATCAGATGATGCTGTTATCACGTTTGAATCATCCTATTCCATTGAAGAGACGATTGAAAGTATCAAACAAGCGGCCCAGGGCTATAACTTTCGTTATATCCGGGAACAAACACTGGATCATGGTTTTGTTGATAAAACACAGGAAAGTAACAAGCAATATTTGATTTATTTTTGTAACTTCACCTGTAACTATTCAGCATGATTTTTAATCTCAGATAAAATCAGGTAACTTTTTATCAAATAACAATTCCAATGCAAGACTTGAACTTACACC
>JAHXHI010000228.1 GCA_025656775.1 gamma proteobacterium symbiont of Bathyaustriella thionipta | reverse complement strand
CTGAACTGACATGATTTATTCCTGTTCAAATAACAGTAATAGATCAAATGCATGGGCTCTTGTCAAGATAAATTAAGCGCGATCGCCCTAACCTTCATGACTAAAGCCTTTGTTCTTTTCTTCTTAGCGATGTAAAATAGCGGGTTCTCATGACCTAACTGACCGGAAGATTGACTTTGAAAGACGCACTGCAGCAATTGATTACCCAGGCAATACAATCCCTTATAAATAATGGCTCCTTAATGGTTGATATGCCGACAATTAAGATTGATCGGACCAGAGATAAAAGTCATGGTGATTTTGCGGCTAATGTGGCTATGTTGCTGGCTAAACCCGCGCGAAAAAATCCTCGGGAAATAGCATCAATGATTATTGATAGCCTGCCTGCCAGCGAGTTTGTTGAAAAAATTGAAATTGCAGGTCCCGGGTTTATTAATTTCTATGTGAGCAATGATTCCCGGCAGAATGTTGTCAATAATGTAATTGAGCAGGGTGATGCATTTGGTCGCTCAACTAAAGGTGCAGGCAAGACCGTTCAAGTGGAGTTTGTTTCTGCAAACCCAACAGGACCATTACATGTGGGACATGGTCGTGGTGCGGCTTATGGTGCAACGTTGGCGAATTTATTAGATGCCATTGGTTATACGGTGCATTGTGAATATTATGTTAATGATGCCGGTCGGCAAATGGATATTCTGGCGACTTCAGTCTGGCTGCGTTATCTGGAAAAAAATAATGTGGCTATTGTGTTCCCTGCTAATGCTTATAAAGGGGATTATATACACAACATTGTTGATGAAATATATAATGAGCACGGTGATGCCTATATTGCATCTGCTGAAGATGTGATGGCAGATTTACCATTAGATGAGCCAGACGGTGGTGATAAAGAACTGCATATTGATGCCTTAATTGAAAAGGCAAAAAAACTGCTGGGAGATAACCGTTATCGATTTGTCTTTGAGCTGGCATTAAACTCTATTCTGGATGATATTCGTGATGACCTGGCAGACTTTGGCGTAAACTATGATGAATGGTTTTCAGAACGTTCACTGATGGATAAAGGGCTGGTTAATCAGGGGATTGAGCGGTTGCGTGAACGTGGACGAGTTTATGAAGAGAAGGGTGCTTTATGGTTCCGTTCTACTGATTTTGGCGATGATAAAGATCGCGTCATTCAACGTGATAATGGCCAAACAACCTATTTTGCCTCAGACATTGCCTATCATATGGATAAGTTTGACCGGGGTTATGAGCTGGTGATTGATGTCTGGGGGGCTGATCATCATGGTTATGTACCCCGAGTGAAAGCGGCTCTGACGGCGCTGGATCATAATGCTGATGCTCTGGACGTATTGTTGGTGCAGTTTGCAAACCTGTATCGCGGCGGAGAGAAAGTACCAATGTCTACCAGAAGCGGCTCATTTGTGACTTTAAGAGAATTACGTGATGAGGTTGGCTCTGATGCAGCACGCTTCTTTTATGTGATGCGTAAATGTGAACAGCACCTGGATTTTGACCTGGAGCTGGCCAAAACAAAATCATCAGAAAATCCTGTTTACTATATTCAATATGCGCATGCCCGTATCTGCAGTATTTTTAGACAATTAGCAGAAAAAAATCTGACCTATGATCAAGAAATGGGGTTGGAAAATTTAGCGGTATTAGCAGAAACACATGAAAGTGATATTTTACAACAATTGGCAAAATATCCAGAAGTGGTTGATGCTGCTGCAAGCCAGCATGAGCCGCACTTGATTGCACATTATTTGCGTGAACTGGCCAATACGCTGCACACATATTATAACGCTCATCAATTTATTGTGGATGATGAAAAAGTACGTAATGCAAGACTGGTTTTAATTACGGCGACTCGTCAGATCATAAAAAATGGCCTGGCTTTATTAGGTGTTTCATCACCTTCTGAAATGTAAAAAATGTGAGCAAGTAGGAAACGCTAAAAATGCCTGTAAAAAAACGCAGTAAGAAAAAATCAGGAGCGACCCGAAATCAGGAACAGGGTAGTTCAAGCTGGTCATGGATAGTAATCGGCATTTTAGTGGGTGGTTTTGTTATATTCCTTGTGTATTTGGATAAGATCCCCACGGAAGGTGAAAATCAGGCAGAATCAAATCAGGTGCAAAAAAAACAAGCATCACAAACAGACAAAAAGCCGCAACAAGCCAGGCATCAGTTTGATTTTTACACCGTACTACCTGATCGTGAAGTCAAAGTAGATAATGCCAGTGATGAAAAACAGCGAAAAAAGGTCACCCCAAAAGCACCTAAACCAACCGCTCAAGTGGTTACTAATAAACAAAACAGCACATCACTTTATCAATTACAAGTGGGTGCATTTAAGGAACTGACTAAAGCTGATGCCATGAAAGCTCGACTGGCTTTTATTGGTGTTGAATCAAATATTCAGGTAATTTACAGTAATGGTCAAAAAATGTATCGTGTGCGAGTTGGCCCGAGTACCGATGAGCAAAAGATCAATCACATTAAAAAACAGTTAAAAGCACAAAATATTAATACCTTTGTGCAAAAATTAAGTGGCTGATGAGATTTATGATTGTGTTTAAAAAAGGAATGTAGTCTTTTGGTGCAGCGACTTCTAACGCTTGTTAAGTAGGGTCGCTATTAACAGCAACCCTACTTAACTCCATCTATTGAGTAAAAAAAGTACTAGGATATTGGTGTGAGCTTGATTTCAACTCGACGATTTTGTGAGCGCCCCTGTGCTGTATCATTGGATGAAACAGGGTAGTCTTCACCCATGCCTCGGGTTAAAATGCGTTGCGGTAATACCTGCCGTGTTTGTAAGTAACGTGAAACAGAATCAGCTCTTTGTTGAGATAAGGTCATATTATACGATGATTTTCCAACGCTGTCTGTATGACCATAGATGTCTACATACGTTTTCTCATACTCATTAAAGACCTTGGCAACCGAGTTAAGGACAGCATAAAAATCAGCAGAAATTGCACTGGAAGCCGTCTTAAATGTAATGTTGCCAGGCATGTTTAAGATGATAGAGTTGCCTTGTCTGGTCACACTTACACCGGTTGCTTCAAGCTCCTGACGCAGTTTGGCTTCCTGAACATCCATGTAGTAACCGATGCCGCCACCTGCTAATGCACCCACACCAGCACCAATTAATGCAGACTTTCTATTATCACCGGCAATAAAACCAATAACGGCACCACTGACGGCGCCAATTGCAGTGCCTTTGACCACATTACTGGTTTTTTCTTCTCTGGTATAGGGATCGACAGTTGTACAAGCGCCGATAAATAAACTTGATAATAAAATAGCACTGCCTAATAACTGACTTTTTGAATGAGCTTTATACATATAATCTCTCAATTTGAATAAAAGTGTTGATAATGGATTCAGCGCATTTATAGTTTTACCACACCACGGCATCGTTTTGCCCTAAAAAAGATCGTCTATTTATTTTTAGGAAAAATGTCTGGCAGTAAAGTAATCTCTAAATATGCTGAGTTATAATGTTTTGTATTGAATCACTTCTGAAAATATTCTTTTGAATACTGCAAGACTTATTTCTTTTTATCCTTAGAATCTTCAGCTTTTTCAGGTGGATTACACCAATAGCTGATATCTTTTTCTGCTTGTAAAAAAGCTTCTTTTGTTTCTGCTTCTGTCAGACGCACTTTTTGTTTACGTTCATCGTCATAGCGGTTGAGAAAGGGGGCTTTTTTATATTTAGCTAAAGTATTTTTAGAATCCTGGCAAAGTTTAGCCCGCTCATCATTTTTTTTCTTAGCCTCTTTTTCAGCTTCAATGTCTTTATTGGTCTTGTGAAATGTTCTGCTGCCCAGGTGCATTTTTTTTGCAGTGGCATCGCCAGGTCTCGCAGCATAATGGACGCGTCCATCCTTATCCACCCATTTATAAATTTCAGTCGTTTTTTCTGCAAGAACAGTGCTCGCCAATGTGCAGCTAAAGAGAACAGCTAAAGAAAAGGTAACGACTCGATCAGTAATGAATTTCATTATAATCCCTTTGAAGACTATATTATTTTTTTATTATAGTCCTTTTTCTTCAAGATGAAGATAAAAGTGGATAATATTTTATTTTAAATTACAAAAAGGAATATTTTTGAGGACTAAGTCTAATTTATTGAACAAAAAAAAGCGTCCGAGGACGCTTTTTTGGGGTAAGAGACAGCAGTTCTGTTGCTAGTTTGGGGTGAATAATGTCTTAATCACTAGCAACAGACTCACTGGTATCAACCGCCTTACTTATTGGTGAACTCTGGATAAGCTTCCAGACCACACTCAGAAAGGTCAACACCCTGGTATTCATCTTCTTCACTAACACGGATGCCCATAATCATTTTAATGATGAACCAGACGACCAGGCTAGTAGAGAATACCCAGGCAAAGATTGTTGCTGCACCGATTAATTGACCGGAAAAGCTCACATCACCATTCGTTAATGGCACCAGCATCAGGCCCAGGAAACCCACCACACCATGCACAGAGATTGCACCAACCGGATCATCAATTCTCATTTTATCAAGAGCCAGGATACTAAAGACAACCAGAGCACCACCCATTGCGCCGAATAATGTTGCTTCAAGAGGGCTAGGAGTTGATGGTTCAGCAGTAATTGCTACCAGACCTGCTAATGCACCATTTAACAGCATGGTTAAATCTGCTTTACCGTATAAAACACGCGCAACAATTAGAGCAGCAATTGCACCACCGGCAGCCGCGGCATTAGTGTTTAAAAAGACCATAGCAACTGAATTAGCGCTGGCAATATCACCCAGCTTTAATACTGAACCACCATTAAAGCCAAACCAGCCCATCCATAAAATAAATGTTCCTAAAGTGGCTAAAGGCAGATTCGCACCAGGAATTGCTTTGATTTCACCATTTTTACCGTATTTACCTTTACGAGCACCCAGTAATAACACACCGGCTAAAGCTGCAGAGGCACCTGCCATATGGACAATACCAGAACCTGCGAAGTCAGAGAAACCTAAATCACCCAGGTTGTACAGGCCAAAAACATCAGCACCATTCCAGGTCCAGGCACCTTCCATTGGGTAAATAATTCCTGTCATGAAAACAGCAAATAGTAAGAAAGACCATAATTTCATACGTTCAGCAACAGCACCGGAAACAATTGACATTGCTGTGGCAACAAACACGACCTGAAAGAAGAAGTCAGAAGCACCGGAATAAATTGAACCGCCACCGAAGCCATCTTCACGGCCAGAGAATTCAGTAAGTTTTTCAGCAACATAACCGTCACCAACCACCAGATCGGTGAGGAACATGCTGCCGCCATACATAAGGTCATAGCCGACAATCAGGTACATAATACATGAAATAGCAAACAGGGCGACGTTCTTTGTCAGGATCTCTGCAGTATTTTTAGTTCTGACCAGCCCAGCTTCTAACATTGAGAAACCTGCTGCCATCCACATAACCAATGCACCACACATTAAAAAGTAAAATGTATCTAGAGCATATTGTAAATGATAAATATTATTTTCCACGGGTAAATCTCCTCAATTGCAGCTTATAAAGCTTCTTTGCCACTTTCAGATGTGCGAATTCGAATCGTTTGCTCAATAGATGATACAAAAATTTTGCCATCACCAATTTTGCCAGTATGAGCAGCAGCACGAATAGCTTCAATGACTTGATCAAGCACCTCAGAAGCCACCGCGATTTCAAGTTTTACTTTCGGTAAAAAATCAACCACATACTCTGCACCTCGATAAAGTTCAGTATGACCTTTCTGACGCCCAAAGCCTTTGACTTCGGTAACTGTCATACCATGAATGCCGATATCAGATAATGCTTCACGAACATCATCTAATTTAAACGGTTTAACAATAGCTGTAACAAGCTTCATTTATTTTACTCCAAAATTAATACAGGACTTAAGGCAGTTTTAAGAATAAATATCAATACTGCCTAAATATGATATAGCTATAAATAAGTTGATTATTTAAAAAGCATGAATTGTGCCATTGTCGTATTTATGATATTCATCAAGTGGTTACAGTGTGTTATTGGGTGCGCATAGATTAACTGTGCACCACGATGGAAATTAATAAACAATTGCATTACTTTGGCGCACCAATAGTGTGCATAATACAATCAGTCATTTATTGGGTCATAATTGAAAAAATGATAGACTATTAATTTACTGATAATCACATCTCAATTTAACTTTATTAGAGAATACAAATGAATAAGCAGTTTTTTGATGATTTAGCGAACAAAATCACGAGTACATTGCCACCCGCCCCTGGCGGCATAAAAAATGAGCTTGAGCAATCAATACGCAATATCTTACATAACGCCTTTGATAAAATGGATTTGGTGACCCGAGAAGATTTTGAGGTGCAGTCAGCTGTATTACAAAAAACACGAATTAAATTAGAACTACTGGAAAAAAAATTAGCTGAATTGGAACAACAATTTGATATAAAATAGGTTTTCTTGTACATGTATTTATCTAAAAACAATGATATGGGTAGGCAGTATGTAATCATTAAGATTATGTTGCAGCCTTTTTTATTATTAAATAAGCTATAAATTGAAGGCCGAACAGTGTGGTGTGGTTTAGAGGCAACATATGATTTTTAAAAAACAACTGCAGTTGCGCTTGTTGATTTTACTGTTTGTTTCATCTTGTTCATTTTCTCAAGCTGAATCAGTTGATGATTATACTGAAATGAGTCTTCAGGAATTAATGTCTTTGAAGATTTTTACAGCCGCTTCATTGCTTCCTACCGAGCAAAAAAAAGCCCCGGGCACCGTCTATAGTTTTAATCGCGATGATTTTGAGCATTTGGGCGTAAGGCGACTGGATGAGTTATTAGAGTACGTTCCGGGTTTTCAATTAAATCAGTATCGTAAGCGTCATCAATCGATTTGGGCTCGAGGTATGATTGATCGTTATAATGATAAGATGAAACTCATTGTGGATGGTGTACCAATACAGCATGTTTATTACGGACATTTCTCAGCAGGTGAAAATTTAGCATTAGAAAAAATTGGTAAAGTTGAAGTGATTATTGGTCCTGTCTCGTCTTTGTATGGTGCAAATGCCTTTGCTGGTGTTATTTCAGTAACGACTCGTGAATTTACCAATAAAACAGAGCAAGCTGTAATTGAGACGGGTCTTGAATTGGGTAATCATGATAGAGCCAAAGGCACTGTTTTTTATAATAGTGAAAAATTACAGGGTTTTGTCAGTTATCTGGATCAAGATGCGCCATTTGATACTGACCGTAAGAGTTTTATCGGTGGTTCGGTATCACAACCTCTTGATGAACGTTATAAAAATCTTTATCTTAAGGCCAAACCAGCAAAAGGCCTGCAATTGACTCTTGATTATCAGTACAACGAAACCCCCTTTGTTTTTTTCCCCAGTAACTCTCCTGTGAATACAAAAGATAATACAGAAGAGACAATGTACAATCTTTCAGCACGGTATGAATATGGTGATTTAGATGAAGGTAAGTTAGAAGCGACCGCTTATTATGTCGATGATCAAGCGACTGAAGAAGTTTATATGCAAGATACCGGACAGAAAGCCTATGAAGAAAACCGAGACTCAATTTATTATGGAATCAAGGCAACCTGGTTTAAGAAATATTTGTCCGATCATACCATTGCATTGGGTGGTGAATGGCAACATGATGAAGCAAAAGACATGGACACTATTGAACGCTGGAATTATAGAGATCTTTTTCTTGTATCACCACAAATGGGATCATTATTAACGGATAAGAATGAAGAAAATGATGATTATGCCGTTTTTGTTCAGGATGTCTGGGAAATTAATCATACGCTGACGACGACAATAAGTGCTCGTTATGATGTATTTGACCAATTTGAGAATGATGCTAATTATCGTCTTGCTATGGTTTATACACCCACTGAACAGCAAACAATCAAAATGCTTTGGGGAACAGCAGTACGAAAACCCACATATCGAGAGTATCTAAAAGTACTTGAAAACACCAGCTTTATTCCAGCGATTCCAGAGACTGAGAAGATGGAAACTTTTGAATTAGGCTATGCCTATCAATGGCAGGATGCTAATATCAGTGTGACCAGCTTTTATAATGAATTTGATGACTATCTGCATGAAGTTGCTACACCGGATGGTAGTGATGAATACTTTATCAATAGTGATAATACATGGCGTATGTACGGTGTTGAAATATTATCGGTTTATCAGCTAAATAGTCAGTTGAACTTTCGAGCAACATTGGGCTGGTTAAAAGCGGGTGTAGACCTAGTTGTGACAACGGCCATCCCCGACCAAATTATTTTTTCTTAAATGCAATTACATTTTCAGGTAGTGAAACTT
>JAHXHI010000416.1 GCA_025656775.1 gamma proteobacterium symbiont of Bathyaustriella thionipta | reverse complement strand
GTAAGTTCAAGTCTTGCATTGGAATTGTTATTTGATAAAAAGTTACCTGATTTTATCTGAGATTAAAAATCATGCTGAATAGTTACGTCCTCTTTTACATATGATCACGGATGGCAGGGACACTCCACCCAGCTCTGCATTAGAGTATCTCGATGATATCGAAAATAAATTAATTAATTGTGGTGGTGCGATTGCCAGTATCACAGGCAGATATTATGCAATGGACAGAGACAAGCGTTAGGAGCGAACTGAACGAGCCTGGCGTGCTCTGGTCTATGGAAAAGGTCACTATGCTGTGTCGGCCAAAGAGGCTATTTTAGAAGCCTATGATAAAGGTCAAACGGATGAATTTATTCAGCCAATAATATTACCCGAATTTTCTAAAATTGCTCAGGATGATTCTGTTATTTTTTTTAACTTCCGAAAAGATCGGCCGCGTCAGATCGTTGCCGCTTTAACTGATTCTAAATTTATGGGCTTTGATCGTGGTGATTCGCCACTGTGTAAAATCACTTGTATGATGCCTTATGACCGCAGCCTGTCTTTAGCCTATGCTTTTGAGCCTGAAAAACCGCCGGTAACTATAGGGCAGGTGTTGAGTGAGTTAGATCTGGCTCAGTTTCATTGTGCTGAAACTGAGAAATATGCTCATGTCACTTATTTTTTTAATGGCGGTAGAACGACACCGTATAGTGGCGAACATCAGATATTGATACCTTCACCTTCTGTGGCCACTTATGATCTAAAGCCTTCTATGAGTGCCGCTGGTGTAGCTGATGCAGTAATTGGAGCCATTAATGAAAATCAATATGCATTTATTGTGGTTAATTTTGCTAATGGCGATATGGTTGGACATACGGCAAAACGTCATGCCGTTATAGAAGCGGTCGAGACTCTGGATCGTGAGTCTTCAAGAGTATTGGAAGCGGCTGAAAATTCCGGTTATTCTGTATTGCTCACTGCTGATCATGGTAATTGTGAAGAACTGGTTGATCCATTTACCGGTGAGCCGCATACTCAGCATACAACTTATCCAGTACCGTGCCTGGTGATGGATGATGACAATTGGAAGCTTTCATCCGGTTCGGGTCTTGCTAATATTGCACCAACTATTTTTCAGTTGATGGGAATTGCTACGCCAGATGAAATGCAAACAGATTCACTATTGATTCAAAAATTGAAGGGAAAGCGTCCTGATGAACGCAAAATATCTCGAAAACTTGAAGGCGTGGCCTGAGCTGTAACCCGGTTGGCTCGCTTATCTGCCATTGACTTTGCCAGTGACTGATAAGCTTCAGGAGCATTTTAACGAAAAGACAGATCTTCCATTTCCCATTTCAGGTTGGAAACGCCTAATCGATTTGCCGGCGGCGTATAGATATCCAGTGTTTTTGTGGCAATACATTGTTGTCTATTATGGCTTTTCATTTTTAACAGGCGTAACCTCTGGAATCGAAAAGCCGATTTAATGATTACGGCCCGGACATCATCTATGGTTGCGAGCAACATCCTGTGCAGTGATTCTGCTTCGGCGGGCATATTATTATGCTCATCATGACATTCATTGAATATAGCTATCAGGAATTACTCAGCCAGAGTGACTGATAAGGTTCGAGTGCCAGCGAAATTGTATCCTGATTAATTTTATCACCCGTAATCAAATCATGCCATACATCGGTTGTAATCAAATTGATATCAGACAAAGCGATAGTAATCATTTGGTCTGAGACGTTGTGAAATGAGAAAATACTTTGTTCACGATCAATGCTTTGACGCCAAAATGCGAAAATCTGTGTGCCAAGGTGTAAGGTATATTGTGTTGCATTTGGGTGAAAGGCAGCTTGCTTTTTTCGAATACCGAGCAGGCGTTTTAATTCATTCAATATTTTATAATGATGTGAGTTCGGATTCTCAAGATGTTGAGTCAAATCATCACTGTTCCAGGTATGACGATTAATTGAACGGCTTTGATTAGTGTTAGATAATTTTTTATAGTCATTTTGAGTACCTATCAGACTGTGTATATAGAATGCAGGAACACCTTCTAAAGCCATCATTATGGTATGCGCACAAATAAAACGTTTAAAATGCCATTTATCTGTTCCACCTTCTGATGTACCTTGTAGGGCATCATATAAACTGATATTAATTTCATAAGGTCTGTGAATATTATTTCCTGTTTCCCTGGTTGAAATTCTGCCCCCAAATGAACTCATGGTTCCCACCAGTGTATTGACTTCCTGTTCATCGAGTAAATCTTCAACTGGTCTGAGTCCAATACCATCATGTGAGGCAATGAAATTCAGATAAGTCGTACCCATTCTCGCTGGCGGCATACTCATCAACCAGGACTTTAGATGATGGCAATTGCCAGTTATCAAGGTGTAAATTAACAACGGAGGAAGTGAGAAATTATAAATAAGATGAGATTCATTGGAATTACCAAAATAGGTCAGGTTTTCTCTATTGGGAACATTCGTTTCAGTAATTATAATGCTACTGGGTGACTTATACTCTATAATTGTACGGAATAACTTGATTATTTCGTGTGTTTCGGGCAAATGAACACCTGTGCTGGCAGATTTTTTCCAGAGAAAGGCAACGGCATCGAGACGAAATATTTTGATACCATTGTCAAGGTAAAGAGCAATTATTTTTAATATCTCAATAAGAACATCAGGATTTCTAAAATTAAGGTCAATTTGATCATGACTGAACGTACACCAGACATTTTTTTTACCCGTCAGGGTTTGAACTGTTTTTAATAAGGGTGTTGTTCGAGGCCTGACAACTTGAGTAATATCAAAATCTTCATTGACTTCAATAAAATAATCCTTACCGGGTGATTTGTTAGCTTTAAAATTTTCAAACCATTGACTGCGATAAGAAATATGATTGACTACCAGATCTGCCATAACTTTGTATGATTGATTAATTCGTTTTATATCGTCCCAGTTACCTAAACTGTCATTTACTTTTAGATAATCTATGACTGCAAAACCATCATCAGAGCTATAGGGGAAAAATGGTAATATATGAACCCAGTTTATTGTCTCCTCAAGATATGCTTGTAGAAAATTATGTAATGTTTTTAATGGTTGTTTGGACTCTTCCTTAATACTGTCACCATAAGTTATCAACATAATATCATATTCTGACCAGTGATTAGAGTAAGGTATTATTTTTTGGCAAGGTTCATTGATATTAAAGACATTAAGAATATTACAGATTAACTCAGATGCATTTATATTGGGATAAATAATATTAAGATGTTCTTCAAGTCGAAGGACCAGTTCATTATAAGCGGTTAATTGGTTCATATCATTATCCATAATTCAGTCTATCTTCTTCGACAGATGTTTTAATATCATCTAAAATACCAGGAATAGCACTGACTACTCGATTCCAACTGGGCATAAACGGTGCTTCCATTGGTTTATCAAAAAACTCATTTCCGGCAATCATAATATTTTTGGCAAATAATTCGACACTCTGTTCTTCTGCGTGTCGATCAAGTGTTAAACCACTCATCGTGGCATCATCTGAATACATCTGAATTAAATCAAGAGCAATTCGGTAGTAGCAGGCTTTGATTGTGCGAATGATTTCAGGCGTAAATACTTCACCGTTTGCCGCAAGTTTTCGAAAAAAAGCTTTGCTGATATCAAGGCTCATTTTTGATAAACCAGAATTTTGATCATCAAAAGACATATCCTGATGTTTATGATCATAATTGTCAGCGATATCAATCTGACATATCCGGTTAATGGCATGATTACGATGAATTTCAGAAAGAACACCCAGTTCTAATCCCCAATTACCAGGAATTTTCAGGTCATAAGCAACATCTGTTTTAAATGCCATTTCTCCGGCCAGCGGGTATCTGAAACTATCCAGATAGGCTAAATATTCAACGGGACCCAGTACCTTCTTTAATGCTCGAATGAGTGGAGTTATGAGTAAGCGACTGACTCTGCCATTGACTTTGTTGTCAGCAATTCGTCGATAGTAACCTTTACAAAATTCATAGTTAAATGTGGGGTTCGTAACAGGGTAGATAAGGCGAGTTAACATTTCCCTGGAATAAGTCACTATATCGCAATCATGTAAGGCAATAACGTTAGAGTTATTACAGGAAAGAATATAGCCTAGACAATACCAGACATTTCGACCTTTTCCTGCTTCTAATGGTGCCAGTCCTTTTTCTTTGAGTTGTTTATCAATTGCCTGTAAACGAGAGCCATCATTCCAGAGTACGGTGACTTCCTGGGGCAGTCTGGAAAAGAATTGTAAAGCATGTCGATATTCAGAGATATTGGCTTTATCCAGGCCAACAACGATATGGTTGATAAAAGTGACTTGTTTTAATTCCTGAACAATATTTTCTAATGCCGGAGTTGCAAGTTCCGAATACAGAGAAGGCAGCAGCAAGGTGATTGGGTGTTGCTCAGAAAAATCGATCAGCTGTTTTTCAAGCACTTCATGATGAGCTGGATCCATATTATGTAAAGTGGTAATCGTACCATTTTGAAAAAAGTCACCCATGAGATTATCCCTGTTCTGATTGAAGTTGATTAATTAATGGCGTGAGTGTTTCGACCCATCCTGCAGTACCTTTCTGGTTACTGAAAATCGTTTTAATTTTACCCTGTGGCTTTAATTCCGTATTCTGATTTTTTATGACAATAGCATAATCACTATTATCCAGCATGCTCTTGTCATTCAGACTATCACCCAGAGCAATCACGAAGTTATTTTGTGTATCTTTATAACGCCATTTGTTGATAAGCCATTGCATTGCCACGCCTTTATTGCAGCCGCTACTTAAATGAAGAAATCGACCGCCTGCCTGTATTTTTATTCCTTTTTCATCCAGATGTTTTTTAAATAAATTCAATCTGGCCTGACTATCGTTCCATAAAATAGGTTCAGAAAAACTGCGTTGGCTGGCATCATAAGCTTGTTCATTTGTCAGTTGAGTCAGCTCTGAAATTGTTTCAATACTCATTTCACTGAAACCCTGATAGTCAAGCTCATGATTGTTTTTTATTTCATTGGTTATTGCTAATAATTCTTTTCGATTGATAGAAAATGTCTTCATGGTTTTGCTGTCTAATTGAGTCAAAGAATCATCTACCTGAAAAAAATTTGATTTTTCGGATGAATTAAAAATAATCGCCGCACCATTTTCAATGATATAGGGTGTTTGAATACCAATTTTTTTTTGAATTTTTTTGACTTCTATATGTGTTTTGCTGCTATTGATAATGAGAGGTATCCCATGATTTTTTAGGCGACTAAGTAATGGACGTGCTAATGTAAAGCTATAGTTATTATGATCAAGTAAACAGCCGTCCAGATCGGTAAAAATTATAATATTATTTTTAGACATAAAATTGTTTAATTATATTTTGCTCAGTTTTATAAATTTGCTAAATTAAGTAATGCAATTTATTGACCAATTTTTAAAATGAGCAATAATAAGGGTCTTATACTGACTTTATAAGAATCATGCACAGTCTCAGTGCAGTAGGGATGTGTTAAATATTACATGTGAAATAAATAGGTGCGTTTTGTGGTTCTTGAAATAACCGGCTGTATATGATTATGAATCAACAATACTCTAAACTTTAGTTTTAAGATTTATCACAGTTTAAACCATGAGTCAGAGTATCAGGGAAGAGGAAACAGCTTAGGGTAAAACTGTTTTCTCCATCTTTGCCTGGAATTAGATGATTTATTATTCCTTATGTACCCAGTCAGCGCCAAGTGTTCCTTTGAGTCGTTCAATATAACTATCACTGGTCACTACACCAATCATCCTTTCAGCTTCTTTTATGCGTGCCTTAAGATCAATTTTTTTATCCGTTTCATTGTCCAGGGTTTCATTTAATTGACTGCTGACATAAGCATGATTCATACGCCAGAGTTCGGCATCACGTGCTTGTTTGTTAGTCAATCGTTCGAAATACCAATCGCTTTGTAGTAAATAATCGCGAGTGAATAATTGCCGGAATTCAGGCGTATTTATGGTCATACCATCATACTGGCCCTTAGCCATAATCTGCAGCAGGGCATACAGTGGCGGACAGGCATCATTAATGGTTCCATCTTTGATATAGTTTTTTGCAACACGCTGTTGAGCTTCAACAATGTTATTAATTCCGTCAACATAGGCATTCATATCCTGAAGTTCCGGGCGCAGCATTGTATCATCAAAAACAATCATTGGCCGATCAAAAATTTTACCGAAGTAAGCATGGACAAATTGTTCAGTCATACGATAACCCAATCGACTGGCGAATATCGTTTTGCCGTTGTGTTCAAAATCATCAAGTTTCTCAAAATAACCTTTTTCAATTAAAAATTCTGGATCACGATCTTTAACGGGCAGGCGACACCATATTTCAGGGATTAACATACTGATATCATGATCGATACGATGTATATTGCCAATATAACCGGCAGCACTGGAAAAACCATCATGGCCGCATAGGATGGATGTAACGAGTGCAGTATTAAGATCAGCGGTGGTTGACAAGGCATTGAATGGCCCTTTGGTCATAGCGCCTTCTGAACCCGCTCCTGTTGTTGAAGGCGACTTACCCGTGAGACTGCATATTAAATCCATAAACAGTTCCGGTAATTCCTGATAATGAATTGGATTATAGACGGCTAACGAACGGATGTTTGTATTGAGATCCTGTGGATTGTTACGACGTCCCTGTAATACGGCATCCACTGGAAAATACACCGGATCGTGTGATGATAAACTGCGAGCCAGGCGTGTACCGGTTTCTGCCAGGTAATAAGGTTTTGGGTTAAGCAGATCCGGGCGTAATTGCAAGTAACGAACATTAAGGGTGGGTTTGCCATCAACAATACGGGGTTGGGCAGAGGAGACAAAATAATTGCCCGGGTCAGCATCTCTGGCCTTCTGAATCAATTGACGCATAGGCTTAGTAAATTTTTCAAAATTAACCACATCATTGACCAGTTCAATGGCATCTTCAGGTTGTAAAGGTTCAAAATTAGAAATAAAGTTGTCACGTCCGGCTAAATCAGATTCCGATTGTTTATCGATCCCACGGTTAATGGCTTCATCCGGGCGCTGGAATAAACGGGATTCGCAATTGTGCACTAATTTAATACAGTTTGCCTTGTAGTCAGGATCAAGTCCTTTGACATAGTCTACGGGCACCACAGTTGATGCGGTGATATCGTCTTCCATCTGTACCTTTCCTGCGGCAACAAAATCCTGTCTTAGTTTAAATAATCGCCATGTACCATCTTTACGAGTCCCAATCCGTAAATAGCTGGCCTGTAATTGTCGATTTTCATATTTTAACTCATGACCAGGATTCCCATTGACCTCATCGACAGAAAATCGTTGGCGCCAGTTTTTTCCCCATTCAGGTTTATAAAAACGTTTAAGCATATAAACTAAAGCCAGGATGTTTGGTGGAATACTCTCCAGCCATTGATTATAGTTATCGTTGTATTCAGAAATTGAGGGGGTCAGTAATTTAATTACAGAACCAAGTGTTCTGTCACTACTGAGTAAACCACGGCTGTCCTGTAGTTTATTATCTCGAAAACGTCTGGAATAATCGAAATTGAATATGTGTTCAATTTGATCGAGATCTTCTTCAAGATTACGAACAAACACAGGACCGGAGATCATCAGATCCTGAAGGGATTTAGATATTTCTGATTTTCCGCCGCCAGAAACAGTACTGGGTTTATGGCATAGTGTGCCTTCACCCAAGGTACCAATGAGCCGCCAACTGGGAGCATGAGGGTGTTTCTTCATTTGTACCCTGAAACCACTGGGATAAACATAGGTATGATCGGGAAGCAATTGAATGCTTTCTCGTGTTGTTTTTGTTTCGTTTTCTTGGGATTTACTGGTCCAGCTCACCTCCATTTTTTGCATGTCAATTAAGGTGTTTTCCGGAACATAGAGAATATCAGAAAAATTAACGTCAATCGCATAGCCTTCAGTCTGTATCTCAATATTATTGATCAATTGCTGACATAATCTTTTAAAGGTATAAGTGCTGTTCAGATCTTCATATTGAGGAAAATAAAGTTCGCCCAGATTAAAACGTGGGAAAGCCAATGCTCCTCCGGCATGTTCTTCTTCACAACCACCAAATAAATTGGCAGAGTAGCTTATCTGGGATTTTATTTCTTTTTTGCTATACCCAAAATAGTTGTCGGCAATGACTGTCACCATAACGCCGTTCATATCCCGGCAGACAATTTTAAAAGCCTGTCCATCATTGTAGTATTCATCTTCATCATGCCAACACATATGATCCTGTCGTTGAGGCTGTAGAATTACTCCAAAAACACCTTTTTTGACATAAGGCATAATGCTAACGATTTAATTCAGCCTTTCTCTTGAGTGGCGA
>JAHXHI010000094.1 GCA_025656775.1 gamma proteobacterium symbiont of Bathyaustriella thionipta | reverse complement strand
AGATTGTAACTTAAATTCCTGGGTATATCTTACCATTTTTGTCTCCTAATACTAAATTTTTCAGGCGACAGGTATGTTGACATAGGGGGGCGTGAAGACGAATGGGAAGACGATTATAAAGAAAACAAAAAAACTTACGAATCACCTATTCCAGAGAAATTTCGCTGGCGCAATTGGGCAGCCTATGTGTCAGACCATGAAGGTAAAAAACAACCACAAATAGCAGGCAGTGAACTAATTTCTTTTGTTAATAATGAATTGTTTCCTGCGTTAAAAGATAATCTAGATCCAAACACGAGCAAACAACATAAAGTTATCAAGCATATGTTTGAAGATGCTAATAACTATATGAAATCTGGCCCTCTAATGCTGGCAATTATTGAAAAGCTCGAAGACGCCATAAACTTTCACGACTTTAAAACTCGCGCCAGCATTGGCGACGTGTATGAACAGTTACTTAACGATCTTCGCGGTGCGGGAAATTCAGGGGAGTTTTACATAATGTCATCTATAAATATACAGTACAAAAGCCATCTATCTTTAGCTGCATAAATTGTTACATAGTTTTAAAAATAATTTTTAGAAATCCCAGCTTTTCTTTTTGATTTTAAAATTTATTAAAAAATTTGTTATTATTATAATCTTTAAAACTATCGAATATTGGAAAGAGTCGGATAAGTGGAATGTGTATAACCCGTTAAGAAATTGTGTGGGTAAGTTGTGGTCAAGATGTGGTCAAACTGTTGATAACGTTTTTTTGTTCTCAATGGTTTGACCACATCTTGTCCATGGCTTATCCATGCAATTTTAGGGTTATGCACATGGAACGCCAGATATGATCTTTTTTTTAAACTATCGGATAAATGACGTTAATCTTTTGGCGGGGGCGTTTTTTCCCGCCCCTTCAAGCAAACAATTCTTAGTTCTTCGCTGTTTGAAATGTGTGAAAAAGCATTATAAACAATTTCAGTACGCTTCAATTACAGGTAAGCACTACTCATTCAAATATAATTCTGCCATTTCATCCAATTTGTATTTTATCTCTTTCCAGTTTGGCATGACTCTGTTTAAAAGCTTCCAGAATTTTTCACTGTGATTGTGTTCACTGAGATGACATAGTTCATGTAAAATTACATAGTCTATACATTCTTTAGGTGCCTTAACTAAATGAGCGTTCAGTATTAACGTCCCTTTTTTTGAACAGCTTCCCCATTGTTTTTTCATTGCCATGATCCGAAATGAAGGAATTTCTTTAACCCAGGTTGCTCTAGGTGCAACCGCATTAAGACGTTCATTAAAGATGTTCTTTGCTTTACTTAAATACCATTTATCGATGAGTGCCTTTACTTTCTTTGGTTGGTTCTCTCCGCTATGATATAAATTAACCGTCAGTTGACCTCGTAATAATTTGGTATTAGATTTTGTAGTGTAATCATTCAATACCTTTAAGACATACCTTCGCCCAAGGTAAAACTGTGTCTCACCGCTGATATATTTTCGAGGTAAAACATAGTCATGTTGTGAGTTGAAATCACTCAGATGTTTCCATATCCACTTAGCACGTTTGAGAACCGCTTCCTGAATGGCATCACTGGTCGCATCAATTGGTGCAGTAGCGACGACCCGTTGATCAGGATGAACTTTGATGGTCACCTTTCGGGCTTTTACAGAGTGCTTTTTGTTAATAGCAGATTGTTTTGAAGAGATATCGGTTTGTTTACGGATCACCTGATAATGAATAATTTCATCACCATAGGCAAAGAGTCCTATTTCCTGTGAAGTCATACTCATATTATGCCCGTGCAATACCCAGTCGGGTAATTTGTAGTACTTCCTGAATAAAACGCTCAGCATTTTCTATACCCAAATCACCAAACAGCAGAGGTAAAAGTTTCATACTGATTGCATTCTCAATTTCAGAAGGATTAATTGAATATTCAGCGACAGCCGTTTTTACAATGTCATCGATTTCAAAAGCATATTCAGTCAGTTTGCTGTCGTTTAATTCATTACTGTTTAACAGTTCATCATCAAACAGGTGTTTAAATAAGCCAAAATACGCCTGTGCGTGTTTGTTGTCAGCAAATACATCGGGCATACCAGCCACTTTACGATCTTTTATCTCTTGTTCAAAATCAGCAAAAAGAATATATTGCTTAACAGGGGCATCAAACATGGCCTTAGTTTCTTCAATGGCTTTTTTCAGTAGCTTTGAAAAATACTCCTGTGCATAGGGATCTTCTGCTAGATCCTGTTCAATCATTTTGGTGATCCGTCCAGTGATTTTATCCGTCTGGTTTCTGGCTTCATCATCGGTTAAATCATCGGGCTTAACATTTTTACCTAGATTGCCGACCACATAGGCACCTTCTGGCTCTTTGACTTCCACACCACCAATGTGTTTATCCAGCAGTTGGCGAATATCCTCAGCATACTCATCGTAATCAATGGTTTCATTGGCATCTTCACGTACCTGTTTTCGCAAATCCACAAACATTTTCAGTGTATCTTTATAATGCTGTCGTTTGCCATCAAAGCTTTTATCCTCAAAGAAGGTTGCGGATTGCAAGGCCACTTTCATGCAGTTTGAAAACTCAGTCAATGCAGAATAAAAGTCATCACGTTTTTTGATGTTGGTATCAACCCATTGACCCTGTACTTCATTGATTTTTGGGGTGAGTGCTTGTCGAAGTCCGGCTGGATCTTGTTTATTTTTCACATCAGAAAAAAGAGTCCACAATGCTGTATAGAGACCTGGCAGTTTTTTATACTCCGTATCCATGCGGTGATACAAACCTTTTAAATCATCAATATCAAAGCCATTTTGTGTGCGTTCAGCTAAATCCTGATATTTTTCAATGGTGGTATCCAGTTCTTTTAAAATGCCTCGGTAATCAATTAAATAACCAAAGGCTTTATTCTTGTGTAAGCGGTTTACACGGGCAATCGCCTGTATCAGGCTGTGTTCCTTGAGTGGCTTATCAATATACAATACGGTATTTTTAGGTTCATCAAAGCCCGTCAGAAGCTTATCAACCACGATCATAATATCAGGGCCATCATCACGGCTAAAATCATCAACAATGGTCTGTGTGTATTTTTTTTCGTCCTGGCTCTCTACATTCTCTTTCCACCAGTTTTGCACAATGTCCTTACTTTCCTGATCCACGGCTTCATGACCTTCTCTGGTATCAGGTGCTGACATAGCAACCACAGAAGTGACTTTACCAATGTCATCCAGAGCTATTTTGTAGCGGATCGCAGAAACTTTTGAATCACAGGCTAACTGACCTTTGAGTCCCTGTTTCTTAAAGTTCTGAAAGTGATCGGAAATGTCATGGGCAATGAGCTCAATCCGTCCCTCGGTTTGATAGATCTGACCTTTTTGTGAAAATTTCTTTTTCAGATCGCTTTTTTGCTTATCCGTCAGTTTTTCCGTGATGCGATCAAACCAGGCATCAATGGCTTTATCATTCACATTGAGATCGGGAATGCGCTCTTCATAGAGTAACGGGGTAACCGTTTTATCTTCTACGGCTTGCTGCATAGTGTAGGAGTGAATTATCGAGCCAAACTTATTCTCTGTCTTATCATCTTTGAGTAATGGTGTTCCAGTAAAGGCAATGAATGCTGCATTGGGTAATACTTGAAGCATTCGGATATTATTTTCCCCATTTTGGCTACGGTGACCTTCATCAACCAGAACAATAATATCTGAACTGTCATTAAAACAGTCTTTTTGTTTAATGGCTGAGCCAAACTTATTGATGATGGAAAAAATAACCCGTTCATTGCCTTTGCCGATTTGTTGAGCCAGTCGTTTGCCCGAGGTGGCCATGGCATCTTTTTTATCACGCTCGGTCAGCACACCACCAGAGGCAAAGGTGCGACTGAGTTGCTCTTCCAGATCAACCCGATCGGTCACAATGATGACACGGCATTTAGCGAGTTCTTCAAGCCAGATAAGTGCTTTTGATAAAAACACCATGGTAAAGGATTTACCACTGCCTGTTGTATGCCAAATGACACCACCATTACGTGCGCCTTTTCTCTTCCCTTCGTCAAAACTGGTAATACGTTCAACCAATGCTTTGATACCAAAAACCTGCTGGTAACGAGCGACAATTTTACCGACTTTCTTATCAAACAAAGTAAACAAACGAACCATTTCTAATAAGCGATCAGGACGGAGCAGACAGACTAATAAGCGATCCTGATCGGTGACGTTCAACTCGCCCCCTGCAATCATTGATAAGTATTCATTTTTAATATCAGCAGGACGATGCTTAAAAATAGCGTCCAATTGCGATTCGTTTAGCGTCTGATTCTTAAGGCGTATAAATTCAGCTTCAATGATGTGTTCTTCTTTCCATTTCGCCCAGAATTTATCGGGTGTGCCACAGGTGGCATAGAGTCCATCATGGCCATTAACCGATAGTAATAACTGGCTATAGGCAAACAGGTGAGGGATTTCAGCTTGACCCTGATTTCGGATTTGTTGGGAGATGCCTTCTGTTAAGGTGGATTTGCCTTCTGTCGAAGAGTCAGGACGTTTGGCTTCAATCACCACCCAGGGCAGGCCATTCACAAAGCAGACTATATCGGGAATACGGTGACCAGTTCCCTGAGCATTCTCCACCATCATTTCTTCGGTAAAATGAAACTGGTTGTCATCTATATTGTGCCAGTCAATCAGTTGAATAGTGGGACTGGTTTTTTTACCGTCAATAAACTCCGTGACACTGATACCATAGGTCATGGCATTGTAGAGTTTTTCATTGGCACTTTTTAAGCCTTCATTCATCGCAGGATTCAGTTCATGGATGATTTTATCAATGGCAGCAGAAGATAAAGCGTGTTGTTTTCCAGCAAAGGGAAAGCGTTGTCTTGTCAGATGTTCACGAATGACAGGGAGTAATATGACCTGGCTGTGTTGTTGAAAGGTATTATTACCCCGCATTGTATCGCATTGATTGGGGGGAATAAATTGATATCCTAAAGTAGTGAGCAGGGTTAATGCAGGTATTTTTGCACTAAACTCTTCCTGGAACTTTGGTATTGCTTGCATTACTTCCATATCGGATGTTCCTTCCAGTTTTCAGGTATCCCCATAGCAATTCGCCACCGTGCCACATCCGTTATTTCCTCTAGTAAGTTTGATATCTCTTTAGCCCACTCATCACCATTGGCTGTGGCTTTTAGTAAGTGCCTTAGTATGAGTAATATATAAAAGACTCGGTCATTACGTGGAGTAATCGGTGGTTGCCATTGAGATTTTTTATTTTGATCGGGGCGGATAGCAAGCTCTCTATTCCATAAGCGGCTATGATGGGCACAAATATTTCTTATATAAGTCAGGGTATGAAGCCAATCTCCCAGGCGTTTATGGTGAACGTTAAAATGTTGTGATACCGCTTTCTTATCTTCAACTCCTGACTTTTGATTATTTTGTAAACCCGTATAAAAAAATGATAAAGCCCCGAAGCTCATGACCTCTGTCAACATCCAGACGGGTATTCTGGGAAAGCCTGTATATTTATTTTTATAATGTCTGATAAATTCATCACTGGAGCGGCTGGTTTCACCTTCAAGTCTTGAAAGCCATTTGCCATGATTGAACCTGGGGTGAAAGTGTTTAGAGTCTGCATGTGCAAAGGCTCCATAGGTATGAGCCATATGATAAGTAATCTGAGTACGAATAGCGACTTCAACTCTTTCAATCGCATCCAGCACTAGAGAGCGTAATTTTCTATCAAACTCATATAACTTAAGAGCTTGTTCAAATGTAGCACCTTGCTCAAACTGATTAGTGACATTACCATGTTCATCTCTTTGTCTGAAGGGATACCAATAACCACTTAGGCGATAATAGCTGATACAAGAGAGTTGTTGTACGGCATTTTTTTTATTTGAAATAATGAGCCCGTAATGCTCCAGTTTCTTGAGTTGATCTTCAAATGTTAAAGCGGGTTTGTTGTATTGTTCAGGCATCATGGTTGTCCTGAGCAAGTTGTTCTGAATGACTTTGAGAGGCATAAAAAAACCGCCAAGGTTGCGCGATATCCCGAAGGATACTAAGCGTGGCGGTTGTGTTACTTACATTATGGGCATACTTGACACCTGCGTCAAGTGTAAAAATAATGTTAAACACAATGGGCAATATAACTAGTTGAAAATTAAATGTTTGTATGTCAATAAGCATTATTTTTTCCTGTAAGAATCCAGTGATACCACCTTGCTTTCTTGATCAAAAGCATCCCTATTAACAGTGGTGTCTGAGCTGTTTTGTAATTCTGGAGGTATAGTCACCTCTAATATGTCATCATATTTCGACTGAGCCTGTGCACGTTCCTTTGCTTGCAGTTGCTCAATCTGTTTGTCAGCTCCTGCTTCATTGCAATCGCCATAGTGTGTTAACCAGAGATGAAGAAATTCATGTTGCGGATAAAAATAATCTTTTTCACCCTTGCGTTTTCTTAGTATTCGATTGGCATAGGTATCAAAGCCAATTAAATCGACGCCCTGAGGTACTTCACCCGTTTCATTGACTGAGTGTTCAAAATGCCATAATACATCATTGATATGAGCCTGGACACTGCGATCACCACGAGGATAGAAGGCACAATTGTTGTGTTGATGTTGATAGTTTTCCAGGCTGTCTTCAATGGTTTGAGAGTGATCAGCGACTAAAGCCATGGTTTCATGTACGTGGACTATCAGGTGATGTTCCAGAAGATTAAGAAAGGCCAGTTCATCGCCTTTTTTTAAGCCCGTGAGGGTGATGGAAAAACGGCTTTGAAAATCCATGACCACCAATACATTTTTACGTTTGACTTTTTTAGCATGGACGACCCAGTGCCAGAGGTGTTTATTGTCAGCAGAGGTGCTTGTATTGGCAATGGATTTGGTGATTGATTCAGCTATGGTTTTATGCGGTGCTGGTTCAATAGGGGAGATTTTTTTAGTTGTGGTAAAAAAA
The DNA here is from genome assembly GCA_025656775.1 of gamma proteobacterium symbiont of Bathyaustriella thionipta. Lineage (GTDB taxonomy): Bacteria > Pseudomonadota > Gammaproteobacteria > GRL18 > GRL18 > GRL18. The sequence continues at coordinate 1,439 of JAHXHI010000094.1, read as the reverse complement.
TCAGCAGCGGCTTTGGTGCAGTTAAATATTAACATGTAGCTTCACTGAGGGTATCAATTTTGACTTGACGTTTGCCAGTTAAGAGTTGTTGCATTAAGGCTTTTTTCTCTTGTTTGAGGTCGGCCAGTTGTTTTTTGAGGAGTTTGATTTCTTTGTCGGCATTGATGAGGACTGAGGCTATTTTTTTTTGTTCTTCTATACAAGGAAATTTCCACTTTATTTTTTTGAAGTGGTTATATTTCAAATTCCAAGTATCAGATACTAAACCTTGTGAATGACGAGAAAAAATATGCACTAATTCTGGTAATTTGAACATATATGCTGCAAAAGCAGGATAAATAGTTTCACAAGGTATAACTATAGTGTACGCAGGGCTAACAATTCCTTCTTTATCACTTAAAGATGAGCGTCCCTGCCACATACGCATGGTGTTATAACCTATATCGTTAACACAAATACGGCGATACTTTGCCTTATCATTATTTGATGTATCTTTTTTACCAGATTCATTCTGATGGATAACACCACGTTCGGCAGTAATTGATAGTAAGGGCAAATTTTCGCAATTGGTTTCAACTCGCTCAGTAAATAAATCACCTAGACGATATGCCTTCCACTCTGCCTCAAACACAGGAGATCGTTTTTTCCCGGTGAGCAGTTGCTGCATCAATGATTTTTTCTGTTGTTGACTGTTTTCAATCAGGGATTCAGTGGTGCTAATAGCCTTGTCCCAAGTGGACAGGATTTGGGCGATTTTTTTTTGTATTTCTAGAGGTGGAACAAGTATTGGAACATTATTTAAATCTGACCTGTTGATTTTTGGCATCCCTGTTCGCATGGACATGGATACTGCAATTTTATAGAAGCTAGGTCCAAGCATATAGTGAAATAAGTAATCAATACTTAAGTCATCTTTCGACCAAATAGGGTACATGTCAGCGCTACATACCCCTTTAAATCCTGGTTTGCAAAGCTTGTTAAGGTTTGGACGAATTTTAGAATAGACTATTGAATTTTCATCAAATTCGTACTTACCAGATATAAGTCCTAATTCAGAGCATGTTTTTACATTTACTAATTGGCCGCTATCAGAAACTACATTTTCTGGACCAATGTGTAACATAGAAAAGTAAGGAGCCATCTTAGGATCTACCTGACCATTACCTATTTGAGTAACTGCACAAAATGTTTTTTTCATCCACCCATCAGGCACCATAACCCAACTCCTCCAAATACCCTGCCATTTCCGTCTCAAGCTCAGTAAGTTGATTTTTTAAAGAGAGTCGTTCCTTACGAATCGCCTCTAAATCAAGTTCTTCCTCTTCCTCTTCCTCAAAGGTATCCACATATCCGCTAGATGTCAACCAACCTGTCGCATTTTCTTGAATTTATCTTTATGGGGGCTTTGCCCCCAAACCCCCAAGGTATTTTTACAAGGG
>JAHXHI010000366.1 GCA_025656775.1 gamma proteobacterium symbiont of Bathyaustriella thionipta | reverse complement strand
AATTACTTCTGCTTCTTTAATTGCTTAAATCTACAGATTCGTTTTTGACTTTGTTTGAGTTCTTTCAATTTTTTGACAACAAATCTCAGCACGCTGAGCGTTGTGTCGATTGTTAAGAACTCACACAAATTATTCGATTTCTTTTTAAAGAGCAATCAGTAATTTAAAATTTATTTTTTCTAAGTTACTGTTTATTCAACGCTTTTCCTAAGCCTTAGCTAAGAGTGCCGCTGAATGAGTGGTGTATTATACGCAGCATTTAACTGCCGTCAACACTTTTTTCGTTAATTTTAATGTTTAAAATTAACTATGAAAATAAAAAATTTCTCTGTTATTTTCATAAATTTGGTAGCTATGAGTGGACTTGAACCACCGACCCCAGCATTATGAATGCTGTGCTCTAACCAGCTGAGCTACATAGCCATCAATCTCTTCTTTATGAAGAGAGGCGCATATTCTACTTTATTTAGATCAATTGTCAACGATCTTTTTTAAACTTTCTTTATTAAATATTAGACATTAAACCTAAAGTGCAGGACGTCACCATCTTTAACAATATAGTCTTTCCCTTCTACTCTCAACTTCCCTTTCTCTTTAGCACCCGCTTCACCTTTAAATTCTGCAAAGTCGTCATAGGCAATCACTTCTGCTCGAATAAAACCGCGTTCAAAATCAGTATGAATAACTGCTGCAGCTTTTGGAGCTGTTGCCCCCACAGGTATTGTCCACGCCCTGACTTCTTTGACACCCGCAGTAAAATAGGTTTGTAAATTTAGCAGTTCATAGCCGGCCCGTATCACACGATTCAATCCAGGCTCTTCCAGACCTAAGTCTTCTAAAAATTCTTTGAGTTCTTCTGCATCAAGCTCAACCATTTCTGATTCAATTGCGGCACAAACGCTGACAACCCCCGAACCTTCTTTTTCTGCATATTCTACGACTTTATCCAGGTAAGGATTGTCTTCAAAACCATCTTCATCTACATTAGCAATATAAACGGTTGGTTTAAGTGTTAATAATTGCAGATCTCTGATTTCCTGTTTTTCATCATCATTTAAGCCTATTGTTCTGGCTGTTTCACCCTTTTCAAGGTGTTCTAGTATTTTTTCCAGCAGTCCTTTACGGGCAATCGCTTCTTTGTTACCACTTTTAGAATTTTTAACAGCCTTATGATGGGCCTTTTCAACACTTTCTAAATCAGCCAGGGTTAATTCGGTATTAATAATTTCAATATCGTCTATAGGATCAATTTTGCCTGATACATGGACAATATCATCATTTTCAAAACACCTGACAACATGGGCAATCGCTTCTGTTTCACGAATATTCGCCAGAAATTTATTGCCAAGACCTTCACCTTTAGATGCACCTTCAACCAGGCCTGCAATATCGACAAACTCCATTGAGGTGGGAATTATTCTTTCAGGTTTAACAATATCCGCAAGTACATCCAGTCTGGGATCAGGCATGGGTACGACACCCACATTAGGCTCGATGGTACAAAATGGATAATTTTCGGCTTGAATGCCTGCTTTAGTTAAAGCGTTAAAGAGTGTTGATTTACCCACATTAGGTAAGCCGACAATTCCACATTTAAATCCCATGATATTTTCTCTGTTCTATATTTGCTGAGAGTTATTTGGCATGTAACTGGTTCATTGCTTTTTGCATATCGCCTTGCAAGATCAGTTCAATTACATCAATTGATTTATTAATTGATGTTTCAATTAATGTTTTTTCACTTTGCGGTGTTTTGCCAAGGACAAACCCCACAACTTGTTCTTTATTTCCCGGATGACCAATACCTAAACGAAGGCGATAAAAATTTTTACCTAGCTGGGCAATACTGTCTCTTAAGCCATTATGTCCGCCGTGTCCGCCACCCTGCTTCAGTTTAACTATCCCAGGTGATAAATCAAGCTCATCATGAACGACTAAAATTTGTTCTGGTTTTATTTTGTAGAATTGAGCTAAACGGGCGATTGATTGTCCGCTGCGATTCATAAAGGTTGTTGGTTTGAGTAACCAGACATTTCCGGAAGGAGTATTGAGTTTTGCCACGTCGCCTAAAAATTTAGCTTCATTTTTAAGTGTCAGATTGTAATGGGAAATTAATTGATCAATAAACCAGAAGCCGGCATTATGACGTGTTTTTTCATATTCATTGCCGGGATTACCTAATCCTGCAATGAATTGAATACTATTTGAATCACTGCTCATATTGCGGTTTCTGTTTTATTTTATACTGCGTTGGGCTGTCAGAACCTGTTCGGTTAGAAAAAGTTATTCTTCTTCAGTGCCTTCTTCTTCACCTTCGCCTTCAACTGCAACTTCTTCATCTAATTTTTCACCGCGAGGCATGTGAATAGCAGCAACAGCCTGATCATGATCATCACCCTGCATTAAGATAACACTGGAAACACCTTCAGGCAGTACAATACTTGTTAAATGTATTGAGTCACCAACATCCAGGTTAGCCATATCAACTTCAATATACTCTGGTAAGTCTTTTGGTAAACAGGAGACTTCCAGTTCTGTCATTTCATGAGAAACAATACCACCGGCTTTTACGCCCAAAGAAGATTCTTCATTTAAGAAATGTATGGGTACATTAACATGCAGAGCATGATCAGCATCAATGCGCTGAAAGTCAGCATGCATAATCTGAATTCTTGCAGGGTGACGCTGCATATCTTTAATAATGACCTGTTCTGATTTACCATCATATTCGATAGTCAGAATATGTGAGAAAAAAGCTTCGTCATCAGAGGCATGAAAAATATCATCATGTCTTAAAGTAAGCATGGCAGGCTCTTTATCAGAACCATAGATAATTGCAGGTACTCTGTTCGCATGACGCAGGCGGCGGCTCGCACCTTTCCCTGTATCAGTTCGCAGCTCTGCATTAAGTGTAAAAGTTGCACTCATTTTTGTTTTCTCCAAAATAAATAGCTAAGTCTGAACTTCAATATTAGTTATGAAGCCAGACTATCAAGTTCCTGCCACCGCGACCAATGGCAGAGTGAATGGAATACTGATTTTCAGCATTCCGAAAATTTAATCCATATACAGCGAACTAACCGATTCTTCACGGTTAATACGCATCATTGTTTCACCTAAAATCATTGCACTACTCAGTTGACGTATTTTACTACACTGTTGTGCTTCTATACTGAGTGGAATAGTATCTGTTACTACCAGGTGATCCAGTTCAGAATTATTTATATTTTCAATGGCTGAACCCGATAACACCGGATGGGTAATATAAGCCATCACTTTGGATGCACCATGCTGTTTTAAAGCATCCGCTGCTTTACATAATGTGCCTGCCGTATCAACTAAATCATCAATCAAAACGCAAGAGCGGCCTTCCACATCACCAATGATGTTCATAACCTTAGCCACATTCGCTTTAGGACGACGTTTATCAATAATGGCCAGATCAGCATCATCAAGACGTTTAGCTAATGCTCTGGCTCGCACCACACCACCGACATCAGGTGATACAACCATCAGGTCAGGATATTTCTGACGCCAGATGTCACCGAGTAAAATAGGTGATGCATAAACATTATCTGCCGGTATATCAAAAAAGCCCTGTATTTGATCTGCATGTAAGTCAACCGTTAACATCCGGTCAATACCAACACCTGAAATCATATTAGCAACGACTTTTGCAGTAATGGCAACACGCGCTGAACGGGGACGCCTATCTTGACGAGCATAACCAAAGTAAGGCATAACCGCAGTTATTCTACGTGCTGAGGCGCGGCGTATAGCATCCGCCATTACCATTATTTCCATAAGATGATCATTTGCAGGCTGACATGTCGGCTGAACAATAAACACGTCTTTTCCGCGTACATTCTCCAACAATTCAACCATAATTTCAGAATCACTAAACGTATCAACAGAAACTTTACCTAAAGGCATGTTAAGGTGCCTGGCAATATCTTGTGCAAGTTTCGGGTTGGCATTCCCCGAAAAAATCATCATATCTGAATCGGACACTGTGTGTTCCCCGGATGCAAATCATTTAAATTACATCAATTGTAGCAATCTTCATTCGAAAATAGTATCTGGAGACTACTGCAATATTTATTTTTAATAATCGATTTATTGAGATATTAAGGTGACGGTCAAAGAAGTGGCTGGGCCGGCAGGATTCGAACCTGCGCATGCCAGGATCAAAACCTGGTGCCTTACCGCTTGGCGACGGCCCAACAATAATAACCTAACATTTTACTCTGAAATTTTATTATATAGAACAAATAAAGTCCTGGTAAAAGTTCAGTGTTCTGGTGAAAATCGTCTCATTATTTACCTGATAAACGATGCCTTACCAAAAATGTGGGGGGATTATACGATGAAAATTTTCAATTGTCACACCCAAATTTCATTTTTTTTTATTTTTATTCAAAATTAATATCAACAATAACTCAACAAATCAAGTTAAGCCTTTGAATATAATGGGGATATATTCTTTCCTTGCGCAACAAAGGCGTTAAAATTTTCTGGTATTGTTGTCAGAACCTGATTCGCTTCCTGCTCTGATGCAAAAGCTGCAAAGACACACGCCCCAGTACCCGTCATTCTGGCTTCGGCAAATTGCTCAAGCCAGTTGATAGCCTGAGCAACTTCCGGATACAAGCGGCACACAACAGGTTCACAAACATTCTCTGCTTTACCCGACAGGAAATCCTTAACACTTATTGGACTGCAGTCACGTTTCAATGAAGGCGCTGTAAAAACCTCTGCTGTTGATACAGAGACTGAGGGTATTAACACAACAAACCAGGGTTCATTTAATTCAATAGTGGATATTTCTTCGCCAACCCCTTCTGCCCAGGCAGCAAAGCCATGGACAAAGACAGGGACGTCAGCACCTAATTGAATCCCTAATTGAGCCAGGTGGTCAGTACTTAATTGTAAATCCCATAAATGATTTAATGCCACTAATGTGGTTGCAGCATCACTGCTTCCTCCTCCCAGGCCCCCTCCCATTGGCAGGCGTTTTATAATTCTGATCTGAACACCCTGAGTACAATGCGTCTCTTGCTGTAAAAGTCTGGCGGCTTTTATTGTTAAATCATCTTCAGGATCAATGCCGGGTAATGGGTTACTATGTGAAACTTCATTATGTTCCAGTATGTTAAAGTACAGTTCATCGGAGTAGTCCAGGAATTGAAATACGGTTTGTAATTCATGGTAACCATCTTCTCTTTGACCTGTTATATGTAAAAAACGGTTAATTTTAGCAGGTGCCATCCATGCTGTATTTATATTATCAGTTGGCATAAAGTTCATCCTTTATGATTGCTATCAGCATCTATACTGAACCTTGGTAATATGAATTAAGAGTTAAATTGGTTACATTACTATTAAAATTCATCCGTTGATGATTCTTTAAAAACTATCAGTTGACGACTTTCTAATATAACTCAGTTGAAGACTCTCTAATATAACTCAGTTGAAGACTCTCCAAGATGCCAATTAGTGATAATAAGTTTAATTTTAACATTTTGTTCTGTCGCGATAATTTTTTTAGGTAATGTCAGATACGATCCTGATAATTGTTCAACCTGCATTCTTTTGGGATATTGGATATGCCAGCCTGCCTGAAAAATGTCGCTAATCTGCTGCAGTTCATTATATTTAACTTGTGAAGCAATATCAGGATCAGGATATCCCTGAGACCAGTATCTTAAGGAAGTCACCGTAAATTTCCACCCAGTTTCCTGCAACAGAAGCTGCTCAAGATTATCACTGCTCGTTTCACCAGAAGGTGTTTTTAAGAGGATGCGATTATTGATTTGACTTATTTGTAGTTCAGTCTTACCTAAAGGGCCGGTAAAACTAATTTGAAAATCTTGCTTCTGTTGAATCCAGCTAAATTTTGCATACCAGTTTTCTTGTTCATTAACAAAACTAATTCGTCCATTCATTCGCCACATATCAGCGATAAAAGCTGATAACTGCGGCTCAATTGTTTTACCTTCCTGAGACATCGGTGTACTTGTACACGCATAAAGAAATAATGCAACGAATGATATTAGCAGTCCTCGCAGGACCATAATGATCTTTTTCTTTCTTAAGAGATAAAAGTTTAAAAGAGCGGAAATTGAAAATCCCATTACTATTCTGTACTACTATTATTTTAAATAGCGTGTCATTATGCCAATGAGCACACGGTGTTCCGGATCATTTTTTAAAGCCTTGTCCCAGATAAATTTAGCCTTCTTGGTTTGACCGGTAACCCAGAGGACTTCACCATAATGCGCTGCAATTTCAGCATCAGGATCTTTGTCATAGGCTTTTTTCAAATAGTTAAGTGCTTCAGCCTGCTCGCCCATTTTATATAAAACCCAGCCCATGCTATCCAATGTAGCAACATCTTCAGGATTAATTTTTAAAGCGCGTTCAATATATTTGCGTGCTTCTTTATAACGAGTCGTTCTATCAGCCAGAGTATAACCCAGAGCATTCAGTGCCTGGTTATCTTTTGGATTAGCCGCAAGAATGGTATGCAGATCTTTCTCTAATAAATCAATACGACCAAATTTTTCTGCCAGCATTGCCCGACCATAAAGAATGTCATGATTATCTGGTGCTAAAGCCAGTGCTTCAGTATAAATATCATACGCTTTGGTGTAATTTTCAGCTTGAGCATACACCTTTGCCTTAATCTGTAAAATTTCCGAACTTTGTTTGCTATTATTGGCACTGGAATGCTCAAGTAATTTAAATGCCTGCTCAAATTTTTTCTGCTGCGCATAAACCATGACTAAGCCAAGATAAGCCTCAAAGGTATATTTGCCATTGCGCACCTGCTTAAACCAGATTTCAGCTTCAGCATAGTTTTTTCTGCCTGCTTCAAATTGACCTATAAAATAAGCTGACTCACTGGCATATAATCGATGAGCATGTAAACGCTCAAGATACTGCTTTGCCTCATCCAGTTTATCCATTTCTATTGCTAATAAACTAATGGCAAACAATACTTCAGGTGCTAATTCTTTTTTAGCAAGCTGTTTTATTTGTCCTAAACCCTGCTCATAATGTTTATTATTAACAAGTAATCGGGCAAGTTCCAGTCTTAATCCCGTATTTTCCGGTAATTTATGGACTATTTTTTCCAGGATCTGAATCGCTTGAAGTTCTCTGTTTTGTTTCTTCAGCAAATCAACTTTTAAGGTAAGCGCATCCAGATAATCAGGCTGAAGCGCCAGTAATTCATTCAGATATTTTTCAGTGGTAGGGTAATCAACAAATTTAAAGGCCAATTTCGCCTGATAAAGTTTTGTAAGCGGTTTATCAGTATGACCCACTGCGAGCTCGTTAAAAATCCGGGTAGCTCGGTTGTGCTCTTCAATCGTATCAATAATTGCAACGGCTCGTTTAAACCCACTTTCAAAACTATCACTTAAGTTGATCACTTTTTGTAAGTAAGTAATAGCCTGGGCATCTTGTTTTTGTGAGATAAGAGAGGATGCATAAATTTGCTGAACATCAATGTTTTCAGGCTGTAATTCTGACCATAATTTAACCGCTTTAAAAGTTTGCACATCATCTTTTGAAAACAATGTAACGCGCGTCGCTTTTTTAGCTAAGCGTCCATCTTTTGTCGCTTTAGCCGCTTCATAGTATTTATCAAATGCAAGGGGATAATCATTGCACTGCAAGGCTAATTCAGCCACCATCAAATCATAAAGCAACTCAGCTGTCAGCGCTTGAGCAGGCTTTCCCGGCTTTTCAGGTGATGCAGTTTTTTCATTAACGGGTGTTTGATCTGTTTGATTTTTTGTTTGCGCAGGTAAAGCATCTTCTTTGAGTTTTGCCTGTTCTGAGTTAATAGCACAGCCACTTATTACCAAAATCATCAATAACATGATAAATTTTTTAAATCTTACCAATTGTTTTAAATACATTTTTTCTCCGAATTAATGTATACCACAGATTAACTCATTTCTATTTGGCAATAGACAGACAACTTAAACTCGTTTATTTTAGAGTTTTGACAAAATAAATATTTCTAAGCCCTTGGGCGAAATTACGCTACTTCACACATTAGCTTAGAACTTAACGATGTCTTTAAGTTCCAGGCCAACTCGAGTATTAAAAATCTAATTTCAAAAGTAACAATTCAGCGTGTTTAGATTTTGCCAGAGTTCAATGCATTTTTGCACGGAAAATGGTCACATATACTCTATATGTGACCATTTGAGCACGAAAATAACCTGGAAATAGTGTACAAAAATGAATACGCTGAATCGTTACCTTCAAATAAACTCACTATTTTAATCAAGTCTTGGGTAATTTTTATAACACAATATATATAATTATACAGGGTAAGAGCATAATAAATGCTGCCCTAATAAAATTTCAGCCCTGAAATTATCATCCAGAGCAGCTAATTTACGCTTTCGCTTAAGGCTCGCCTGCTTAGTCG
>JAHXHI010000259.1:7611-8541 GCA_025656775.1 gamma proteobacterium symbiont of Bathyaustriella thionipta | reverse complement strand
GCATTTTATCCGGCCGTTTATTTCAGTTTTTCTTCCTGTTTTTATAATAATATCAATTGCTTGGAATAAACGGATGGACACTAATTATATTTTTGCATATTAAACAAACTTTGTTAAATTGAATCTTATTAATTATCTTTAAACTGGACTGGTTTTGATTAATATAATTGTTTTTATCTTACTCTGTTTAGCTGCTCCTGTACTTGCAGGTGATTTTAGGTGTCAGCACTATCACTTTGAAGAGAGCAAGGATTGGTTATGTTCTCATCTTGAACGCGGTGTTTCTAAATCACGCACGCCAATTTTCTCAAAATCAGAGAAAACACCTGTAAATGATGAAAATACAAAAAAAATAGAGGTCTTGCTCAATAAAGCCGAGCAGTTTTATGAAGAAGGCAATTATCCAGAAGTGGAGCAGATATATCGTCATATCCTAAAAGAACATACTGATTATGCGCCCGTCTGGATTAACCTGGCTAAACTCTATTCTGAATCAAATCGTGAACATGATGCCTTACAGACTTTCTATCAGGCTTTAGAAATAATACCGGATAATGCTGATATTCATCATGAAGCGGGGCTGGTACAGGCTCGTCTAAAACTCTTTTCAAAGGCAGTCATTTCTTTAGCAAAAGCGGCTGTTAAAGAACCTGAAAATGATCATTATAGTTATGTATATGGAATTGCTTTAAATTCTACTCAACGTCCATATAAAGCGATAGATGTATTATTACAGGCCCATCAACGCCATCCGGATAATATGGATGTTTTAGGGGCACTTTTTTCCATTAATCAGGATTTAAACAACCATAGTAATGCGCTTTTTTTTGCACAAAAGATACTATTAATTGAGCCTGCTAATGAATCAATCCAGAGTTATGTGATAAAATTTAAAAAATAATAAATACCAATACCTATTTTCAAGCAAAT
>JAHXHI010000259.1:0-7601 GCA_025656775.1 gamma proteobacterium symbiont of Bathyaustriella thionipta | reverse complement strand
GATAAATTATGTCTGAAGCAGTAACGGAAAATGAAGTAACAAATGAGCCTATTGATGTCGTGGCTGAAGTTGGTAATCTTATGGATCCGCAAGCTTCATCACAATTATTAGATTCCGGTATGACGTTATTGATGCATTATGGGCCAAAAGTTCTGGCCGCTATTGCCATCTTTTTTATCGGTAAGATTGTTGCTAATTGGGTCAAACGTATTGTAATCAAAGTGATGACCAAAGGCAGTGTTGATCCACTCATTATTGGTTTTACCAGTAGTATTGCCTACATGGCAATGATGGTCTTTGTGGTGGTGGCAACCTTAGGACAAATCGGAATACAAACGACCTCTTTTATCGCGATATTAGGTGCTGCAGGTTTAGCTATTGGTCTGGCATTACAAGGTTCCCTGGCAAACTTTGCGGCGGGTTTTTTACTGATTATATTCCGTCCATTTCAAGAAGGAGATGTCATTGAAGCTGCGGGTGTTACGGGTAAAGTTGACATCATTCAAATCTTTACTACGACTCTTAAAACGCCGGACAATAAAATTATTATTATCCCAAATGCCAAGTTAGGCGGTGATAATATTATCAACTATTCAGCTCAGAAAACACGCCGGGTTGATATGGTGGTTGGTGTCTCCTATGATGCCGATTTGAAACAAGTACGTACTATTCTAGAAGATATTGTCAGTAAAGACGAACGTATACTCAAGGATCCAGAACATCTGATTGCGGTGGGTGAATTAGCAGATAATAGTGTCAATTTCTTTGTCCGTGTGTGGGTAGAAAGTAGTGACTACTGGAATGTCTATTTTGATGCCAATGAAACAGTAAAACTACGCCTTGATGAGGCTGGCATTGGAATTCCATACCCACAGCGTGATGTTCATCTATATGATCACTCTGCTGAAAAAAGCGCGGCCTGATCGCTATTCAAGATAGCAGTGACGGGTTTCATCGATTACCGGGAAGTTTTCTATGAGAATAGGCCCGATATCTGCTATAATTTTGCGCCAACAACTTTTATCTTTTCCAATCACCCAAGCTAAAGAACATTATGAGCAAAAAAATTATTAAAATAGCCACCCGAAAAAGTCCCCTGGCACTATGGCAGGCTTATTTTGTCCGTGACGAATTACTTGCACATCATGCCGATTTAGAAGTCGAATTGGTTAAGATGGTCTCTAAGGGTGATAAGATTCTTGATGTGCCTCTGGCTAAAGTCGGTGGTAAGGGACTTTTTGTTAAAGAACTGGAAGAAGGTTTATTAGCAGGTGATGCTGATATCGCCGTTCATTCTATGAAAGATGTGCCGGTTGAATTTCCGCAAGGTCTGCATCTGGCTGTTATCTGTGAACGTGAAGATCCCAGAGATGCCTTTGTTTCCAATACGTTTGCACAACTGGATGATTTACCTCTGGGTTCGGTAGTGGGTACCTCGAGCTTGCGACGTCAAAGCCAATTACTTAAATATCGTCCCGATCTGCAAATCAAATTTTTGCGTGGTAATGTGAATACCCGCTTGAAAAAACTGGATGATGGTGAATATGACGCCATTATCCTGGCTGCTGCGGGTTTAATTCGTCTGGAAATGAAAGATCGGATCACCAGCTTCCTCACTACAGAACAAAGTCTTCCGGCAATGGGGCAGGGTGCTGTCGGCATTGAATGTCGTGTCGATGATGAACAAACTCATCAGTTAATCGCATCATTAGCACATGAAGAAACAACCATACGTCTGACCGCAGAACGGGCCTTGAATAAGCGTCTGGAAGGTGGCTGCCAGGTACCTATTGGCGGCTTTGCAGAACTGCAGGGTAATCATCTTTCAATGCGTGCGTTTGTCGGTTCACCTGACGGTAAAGAATTAGTTGAAGGGAATATTGAGGGCCCCGCTGAAAATGCGGAGCAAATGGGTATCGAGCTGGCAGATGATTTATTGTCAAGAGGTGCAAAAGAAATATTAGCAGAGGTCTATAAAAACGGACTTTAATGTGCTTTTTCCGGGCGTTTTAACGTGGCATTTATTTTTTTCCTAGTTGAAAAAGATAAGCACTGCCACTTTACGATATTCACTGGTTAAAATATTAAATGTTCTGGAGGCAGCACCTATATCCATAAAATCAATAGACAATTTGTTATCGGCAATATATTGTAAAATGGATTTGTCTGGGAATCTGGAGCTTGTCCCGGTGCCAATTAGAAAGATATCAGCATCATACTCAAGTAATTTCTCAATACATTGTTCATTAAATTCATTGAAACTTACCGGCAGGTTATTGGATTCAATTAAATCTTTATAAATCATTGTTGTGGTTGTTATTTCAATCAAATCATTATCATTCGAATGATTCGCATGAATATTATCTTTGGGTTTAATGAGCTTTATACTGTGTTCATCATAAGAATGAAATGAATAAGCATCATCGATACTTTCAAGCTGCAACATATTCGTCCTGATAACCGTCTAAAATTGTTATTTAAAAGTCTAATTTTAGAGCTATTTTTATAAAAAAACAGCTTTTAATTCCGTAATTTTGATGTTCAGAACAGAATAGATAAAATAAATGGAAAAAAATGCGTTTTGTGATTGACAGCAACGCTCAGGGTAAGTACTTTTACAGGTTAACTATTAAAATTTGAAGTAGATATAAAAATGTTCTTGCTGAGTCAGGATTTTCTTTATTTTATACGTATTATGAGGCAATTTTTTTGAACGACGATTTTCAACGAATTAAACGTTTACCCCCGTATGTTTTCAATATTGTTAATGAATTGAAAGCCAAAGCACGAGCCCTGGGGGAAGATATTATTGATTTTGGAATGGGTAATCCTGATCAACCGACACCTCAGCATATTGTTGATAAAATGGTTGAGGCGACTCAACGTAATGACACACATCGTTATTCCATGTCCCGTGGCGTGCCTCGCTTGCGTAAAGCAATTTGTAACTGGTATAAACGCAGCTATGATGTTGATTTAGATCCCGAGTCAGAAGCGATTGTCACCATTGGTTCTAAAGAAGGGCTTGCACATCTTGCTCTGGCCACTGTTGGACCCGGTGATGCCGTCCTTGTTCCTAATCCTTCGTATCCAATTCATCCTTATGGTTTTGTTATTGCAGGTGCTGATATTCGTCATGTGCCTATGACGCCGGACGTGGATTTTTTTGCAGAATTAGAAAAAGCCATTAAAGACTCATGGCCAAAACCGAAAATGTTGGTGCTTAATTTTCCAGGTAATCCCACGACCCAATGCGTTGAGCTGGAATTCTTTGAGAAAGTGGTTAAGATTGCCCGTGAGCATAAAATCTGGGTAGTACATGATATCGCCTATGCAGAAATCGTTTTTGACGACTATAAAGCGCCTTCAATTCTCCAGGTTCCAGGGGCTAAGGAAATCGCTGTCGAGTTCTATTCTTTATCAAAAACCTATAACATGCCTGGCTGGCGAGTGGGCTTTATGTGTGGTAATCCGACATTAGTAGCCGCTTTAACCCGGATGAAATCCTATCTTGATTATGGCATGTTTACTCCTATTCAAGTGGCCGCTATTCATGCTCTGGATGGACCTCAGGAATGTGTTAAAGAAATTTGTGATATGTATCAGGTACGTCGTGATGTCCTGTGTTCCGGGCTGGATTCTATTGGCTGGAATGTTGTGAAGCCTAAAGCAACAATGTTTGTCTGGGCTCCTATTCCCGAAGAATACAAAGCAATGGGATCACTGGAATTTTCTAAAAAACTTCTCAGTGAGGCCAGGGTTGCAGTGTCACCCGGCATTGGTTTTGGTGAATATGGTGATGATCATGTGCGCTTTAGTCTGATTGAAAATGAGCACAGAACGCGTCAGGCAATGCGTGGCTTAAGGGAAATGTTTAAAAAAGATAAGGTGGGTGCCTTTAAAGATTAGAGAGTAAGTATAAATAGTGAGTGAGAATAATAAGAACTTAATCAGTTCTTAATTTCAGACAAGACAATTGCGATAACTATTGCTATAATTCGGCGCAAAATTTGTTATTAATATATGGAGAATCTTTTGGAACCAGTTAAGGTTGGCTTATTAGGCTTAGGTACTGTTGGTGGTGGTACTGTTAATGTTTTGCAACGCAATGCAGAAGAAATTTCGCGCCGAGCAGGCCGTGGCATTATTGTTAGCCATGCATCAGCACGAGATGTTAATAAACCCCGTATTTGTCAAACAGAGGGTATTCAATTAACTGAAAGTCCTATTAATGTAGTGACTGATCCTGAAGTTTCTATTGTTGTTGAGTTAATTGGTGGTGATACACTGGCACGTGAATTGGTCCTGAAAGCCATAGCCAACGGCAAACATGTTGTTACTGCTAATAAAGCATTAATTGCCAAACATGGTAATGAAATTTTTTCTGCGGCACAAAAAAAAGGTGTTATGGTTGCTTTTGAAGCGGCAGTGGCTGGTGGTATTCCAATTATTAAAGCCATTCGAGAAGGGCTTGCAGGCAATAACATTGAGTGGTTAGCGGGTATTATCAACGGCACAGGCAATTTTATTCTCACTGAGATGCGTGATAAGCAACGTGATTTTGACTCAGTATTAGCAGAAGCTCAACGTCTTGGCTACGCTGAAGCTGATCCCACCTTTGATGTTGAAGGTATTGATGCGGCCCATAAATTAACCATTTTGGCTTCAATTGCTTTTGGAATCCCATTGCAATTTGAGAAAACCTATACCGAAGGGATTAGTAAAATCACCCGTGAAGATGTTGATTATGCCAGTGAACTTGGTTTTACTATTAAGCATCTGGGGGTCTCACGTCGAGCTGAAAATGGTATTGAACTACGAGTTCACCCCACTTTAATTTCAAAACGCCGTTTAATTGCGAATGTTGATGGCGTAATGAATGCTGTTTTAGTTAAGGGTGATGCAGTTGGACCTACTTTATATTATGGTGCCGGTGCCGGTGCAGAACCAACAGCTTCTGCTGTAGTCGGTGATATTGTTGATGTGGTTCGGGTTTTGACATCTGATCCTGAAAATAGAGTCCCTCATTTAGCATTCCAGCCAGAATCTTTATCAGACACACCCATATTACCCATTGAAGAAGTTGAAACTGCTTATTATTTACGTATAGCAGCTTCCGATCAAACCGGTGTTTTAGCTAATATAACCGCTATTTTGGCAGATAGCGGTATTAGCATTGATTCAATGCTGCAAAAAGAACATAGTTCTGAAGAGAAGGCAACCATTATCATCATTACTCATACAACAATTGAAAAGAATATGAATACGGCACTTGAGAAAATTCATGCGCTTGATGTGATTGACGGTGATGTTGTTCGTATCCGTTTAGAACATTTGGATGCAGATTAGCAGACATACTTCTAAGATTGTTTCCATGGTCTCTGTTTAATGAACAGAACAACACTGACTCTTATTGTACCGGGTCTTATTGATCCGGTACCTTACCTTAAAGAACTCCCTGCTCAAGATTTACCTGAACTACCTGCCTTTTCAACATTTTTATCTCGTGGCAGGCACTTAATCCCTGACATATTCGATCACAGTAATACAAATTTCTATCGTTGTTTAATCGATCATTTATCAATACAGACCCACTGTTCTCAAACACCAGTTGCCAGTTTATCCTATCTCTATGATTTTAAAAAAATCAGTGAAGAACATGATCAAACTAATCTGCTCTGTGTTGAAGATCTTAACGATAAATGGATAATGAGAGTTGATCCCTGTTTTATGATGCCTGATCGTGATCAACTGATTTTGGCAAAGACCGGTAATCTTGGTATTTCATTAAAGGAAGCTAACCAGTATGTAGATGAAATTAATCATTTTTTTAGCCAATTTGATGAGGATCACTTTTGGACTCTTAAGATGATGTCAGCTGATCGATGGTATCTTATTTCGGATAAGCCGATTAATATTGAATCAGTACCACCAGAAAAAGTATTGGGGCAACCGGTTAAATCCTATTTATTTTCAGGTAAGACAGAAGAAAATCGATATTGGTTAAATTTATTTAATGAATTTCAAATGATTTTGCATCAAAGTCATATTAACAAACAGCGTCGTGAAAACAATAAGAGCCCTGTTAATAGTGTGTGGTTTTGGGGGCAGGATAATTGTTATGACGCAGTGAATAATTGTGCTGCCAAAGAAACGAGCACTGCTAAGCTAATGCTTTATAGCGACAATATTACCATGCAAGCCTTGTCTGTTTGTGGTGGAGGGGAGTATGCTTATATTCCTGATAATTATCAGCATTTAACAACAGGTGTCGAACAACATGTTGTTTATTTCATCGATGATTTTTATCGAGCTATTCTGAACAAAGATATTTTTAATTGGGTTGGATTTCTGGAACAATTTGAAAAAAATTATTTACAGCCAATACTTGATGATATTAACACTGGAAAAATGTATCAACTGGAATTAGTTTCACCAACTGGAATGAAACTTTTGGTAACCAAAAAATTGTTGAGACGCTGGTGGCGAAAAAATAAGAAATTTTATTCGTTTTTATAAAAAATTTAAAAAACCGCTTTTATCTGTTAAATCTGCGAAATAGTGATTGTACTTTCGGCTTAATATACCATATTGTTATCGACTATAAATGCTAATTAAGACAACTCTCGTTATGTCCAATAATTGGACTAATAAATTAAACATAGGAATGGTATAGATGGTTGCTAATATTTTTAACGGTTTTTCAAGATTTTACTGTCTTTCAGTTGTCACTTTATTTTTATCAATGATGTGTTTTTCTAGCTTCTCTGTGGCAGAATCAGATGATGGTTTTCCTGGTCGAAAACTCTATCCACAAGTTAAAACTATTAGCAAAGAAGCCTTATATGACAAAATAATAAATGACAAAGTGATTGTGGTCGATGTGCGCTCAGAATTTGAATATCGGACTTTAAAGATATTGAATGCAGTTCATATCTCTGCAGCCAGTAAATCATTTCCTGAAAAATTGAAGCAATTACGTGATGAAACACCTAAAGAAATCATTTTTTATTGTAATGGACGAAGCTGTTATAAGTCATATAAAGCTGCTATGAAAGCTATTAAATATAATGTAAGCAACTGCTATTCATATGACGCAGGCGTGTTTGAATGGGCGTTAATGTATCCTGACAATGCGGTTTTGTTAGGTCATTCACCGGTGGATAAGAACAGTATTATTTCCAGAGAAAAATTTAAAGCGCACCTGTTATTGCCCAAAGATTTTGAACAACAGTCTTTAGCTGATAACTCAATTATTTATGATGTCAGAGATCGTGAACAACGTCGTGGAGGAAGTGGATTATTCATGTTCAGGGATAAGGTTGTAGGACTTGATAATATCAAAAAATTGACAAAAATTGTTTCTAAAGCCATTAATAATGATAGTACCCTTTATTTTTACGATCAAAAAGGGAAACAGGTAAGATGGTTTATAGTGGACCCCGAAAACTGGACAATAGGTTAAGATATAAGAGCTAACCTAATGGGGAACCTAAAAATGAGTAGAAAGGGAAAATCATTCAGTAATGAATTTAAAGCAAAAGTAGCCATTGAGGCAATTAAAGGCCAGAAAACTGTGGCAGAAATTGCTTCAGAATTTG
>JAHXHI010000164.1 GCA_025656775.1 gamma proteobacterium symbiont of Bathyaustriella thionipta | reverse complement strand
AGGAGCCTTGAAGTTTTGCTGACTGTTGAACAATTGCCACTGTTAAAATGAAAATTCAACTGATCAAAACTAATGTGTCGAGGTACTAGTCGCAGTTAATCAACCTCAGATTGCTGACCATGAACCATAATCAAAAGTTCAGCCTCTCCCTGAGACATTTCACAGTTTTCAATCAGCTCATCTACGCTCGCACCTTTGTGAACTAAAGCAATTGCCTGCTGCATTGAGTGTGAACCCTGATCTTTCAGATCAAATTCTTCCTGACGGTCATCCAGTTCACGAATTTGTCCTGCCAGCTGATTAATACGTTTGCCGACACCGTAAGCCGCATTGGTCATGGTTTGCAATTCATGAGAGAGTTCTTTTAGTTGTTTTTGCTGTAGCGTCACAAATTGTTTGAGTTGTTTAATTTCTGAATTCGAATTCTGAAGAGTCTTACTTAAGCCATTGACATAAAAAGAAAGATAGAGAAAGAGAATTAATAAAACGGCAATTGTGCCGAAAAGAATAGAGGTGATTTCCATTGAGTCAATTTGTATCCGGTTCAAACATATTCATCAATATGCCCTACTTTAACATTATTTTTATCAGTATTCACAGGCTTGTGTAACAAGTCATCATCTGTTTCTTCTGGCAGTTGATCTTCTTCAGTTGCTGAATATTCTGATTTCTTTTTATTATGCTTCTGATTTTTCTGGTCACCAGGGTAATGCCGCTTTTCCCTCACTAAAGGTGGTGACGAAGCTGGCACCAATGGTGGAATATCATTACTCATAATAGACCTCCAACGTTATAAAAGCGCTAAAACATGTCCATTTCAGCCCATTCTTCATCATTAAGCACTTTTTCGACTGAAACTAAAATAAGCAGTTCGCCATCTCTATTATGAACCCCCTGAATATATCGAGAACTTTCATCATTACCGACGTTGGGTGTGAGTTCTATTTGAGATTGAAGAATATCTGCAACTTCAGCAATGCTATCAACTAATAAACCAAGCGTTTGATCCATGGTTTCTATAATAATAATTCGGGATTCTTGACCGGGTTCCACAGTCTGCAAACCAAAACGTGAACGAGTATCAATGACAGTAACAACATTTCCCCGAAGGTTAATGATCCCCAAAACATAACTGGGTGCACCTGGGACCGGAGCAATTTCAATATCACGTAAAACTTCCCTGACCTGCATTACATCAATGCCGTACTTTTCACCATCCAGCATAAATGTAACCCATTGAGTTAAAGGGTCAACAATCAGATTATCATCATAATCATATTCCATGATTAGTCCTCAAAATATTTCTAAAAATTATAGCATCATATACCTCTTATCGGCATATTGTTTTGAAAGTTTAGATAAGAATTAATGATTATTGAAGGAATTATGATTACTTTTTAGCTCACTAAACTATCATCACCTGTTTTAAGCATAGCAGCAAACTCGGAACTATCCAACAAGGCGCACATGTGGTCAATTACCGTGCCAAGCAGCCAACGCCTCTTTGTTCTGGAAGAGCGCCATTTAACGGAATCTGTTTTTAACGTAACCACTTCCAGAACCGTCTCACAAGCCAATCCCAAGCGGCTATTATCAATAAGAATGATATGTTTAAAATCCTTTTTAGTCAGATATTCAGCAGGCCAGCGGTTTTGTGGAACGACTTGCTGCAAAGTATCGATAACCGGTACATTTTTCCCCTGATTTTGAATAATTCCCAAATACCATGACTTGTGACCCGGTAATTCAGTAATATATTCATCACCCCATTCAACAATACCATTCAATTCGTTCAAGGGTACTGCCATTTTTAAACCGGCAACAGTAAACAACAACACTTGAAAATCAGGTACTGCCCATGGCGGAGCATTTTCAATATTGCGTATGAGTCCGTTATCTGAATCAGCCTGTGTTTTACTCATCTGCTGTGTTTGTGCCGCTTGAGCCACATCAGATTTTAATTGTGCCTGACTCATTGCGGCCTGCGTGAGCGCCTCAATTTGTTGAGCGATTTCAGTATCAGTCAGGGTTTTTATTTCAGGCAGAAATAGACTTAAATCCAGGTTAGGTGCTTCCAGGGTATTGCTTGTTACTTCAACTTGTTTTTTCTCAACGGGTGTCGCTTGAGGTGCTAGATCACTGCTTTTTGCAAGGTGGGTTTCTGCTTCAGCCAGATTATGGTTTGGCTGTAATTTATGAGTCTCTAACGTTCCATTGCTTGATATCGTTTTTGATATAATGCGATTTTCTAATTTTTTTTCTGGCTCAGAAGCCGTCTTTATTTCTTTTCTGGCAACATACTTGAAACCTTTATCTTTATTATCCTGGTTCATTTGTTTTAATGAAGCTAATCTCTGGCTTCGAGGAATTAATACCTGGTCAGATTCTTTACCATCATTATTTTTATTTGAAAAAACAATCGATTGCTTCTCTCCAGCTTTTATACTGGCAATTTCAGTGCTCGCAAACGAAGTATCTTTTAGTTGGGATTCTCTTGGTTTAGGTGACAGGGGTCCTTTAGTGATCACTTTTGGTGTTTGAGTCACCACAGACTCGGTCTTCAGAGACGTTTCTGTTATTTGACTTGACTGGGGTTGAAACTCATCCTGAGTAGCTTGTTTGGCGTTATTCTTTTGGCGCTGTCTGGAGATGCGTAAGAAGTCTTTTGCGGATTGTAATAATTCAGCAGGATCAGCGGGTTCTTTATTATTCTGAAATTTTGTTTTTTTTACATCATCTTGAACAGGTTGTTTTTCAGAAACAGGTTTTTCTACAAAATTAAACTCATTGTCCTGGGCTGAAGTGTCACTGTCTTCAGTGAGAGAGTCGTTTTCTTCAGGCAACAACAATGAATCAAAATAGAAGTCCAAAGCATCATTTTGATCAACTAATAAATTGTCATTGTGCGGCTCATCACTCATGAATAAACTCAGCTAATAAGGCATCTAACAATAGGTTATAGGCCACAGCCCCTCTTGTCTGAGGACTGTATATCGGTAAAGGTACTCCATCTCTTGAAGCTTCCCTGAACTTGGTATCGACAGGTATGATAGTTCTCTTTAATGCTTTGGGATCATATTTTTTCTGCATAACACGCAAACACTCAATCGCAGCACGAGTCCGGCGATCAAACATGGTGGGAATAATAGCATAATCCAAAGGGGTTTTTCGTGCACGGTTAATCATATTAATCGTACTCAGCATTCGATCCAGACCTTTAAGTGCCAGATGTTCGGTTTGTACAGGAATTAATAATTGATTACATGCGGCCAGAGCATTAATCATTAATACTCCCAACATGGGCGGACAATCCACAAAAATATAATCAAACTGACCTTTTAGACCTAATAATTGCCTTGCCAGCACCAAACCCATTCCTTCTTTAGTACCTAACTGTTTATCCAGAGTCGCAATGGCAGTAGAAGCCGGCAGAATAGATAAATTATCAAATCGAGTTTCCTGGATAACCTCATTAATATCCATTTTTTGTTTAGCGGCAGCTTTTTGAAAAATCAAGTAAACACTTTTTTCTAACGAATCCGGATCCAAACCAAAATAACTGCTCATTGAGCCATGCGGATCAAGATCCACCACCAGGGTTCTCTTATTTTTTAAGGACAACCAACCAGCCAGTGAAATTGCTGTTGTCGTTTTACCAACACCGCCTTTTTGATTTGCAACGGCCCAAATTTTCACTTATTTCTTCCCCAATAGAGTACGAGTATTAACGATCAAAAACTTAACAACTACTTCTAGAAAAGATATGCATAAATTGAACCAATTATATAATTTTGCAGGTATTTTTACTGAATATCAAAAATAGGATTGAAGTTCTGTGATGGCTCATCAATTTCAATTTGCTGCTGAGAAGCTTTAGAAGGCTGTTTTAAACTTTGATTTCGACGCTGCATCATTTGTCGCTGATCGCCCTGCCCCAGTATGACCAGATTAACCCGCCGATTTGTGTTTCGCCCTGCTTCAGTTGTGTTTTCAGCACGCGGACGATGTTCTCCATAACCAATGGCCTGCATCCGTTTAGGATCAACGCCTTCTTCTTCAAACAGATGCACCACACTGGCAGCACGAGATGATGATAACTCCCAGTTTGAAGGGAAAAATTTCGTTTTAATCGGTACATTATCAGTAAAACCTTCAACTTGTACATCATTAGGATAATCTTTTATTAATAATGCAATTGATGCGAGCACATCTTCTGCATCCTCTGATAATTGTGCATCAACACTACCAAAAAGAATGCTGGATTTAATATCAATTTCTAACCAGAAGTCTGTTTTTTTTATATTAATCAAATCATCATTAATCAGGGGCTGCACCGCCTTAGAAATTTCTTTAGATAAGGTCTCAAGCTCTGGATTTTCAGGGGGTGTCAAATTCTTGTCATTTTCGGGTACAGGTATATCAATAAAATCGGGATCTTCAGCCATAGAGGGTTGGTCTTGCAGAGCATTATCAAATTCAATGGGTGTGGCTGATGTTGGACGAGATTGAAATACATCATTAAGCGTATCTGATAGCACTCGATATTTGCCTTCATTAACGGAAGAAATGGCGTACATTACCACAAAAAAGGCAAATAACAGTGTAATAAAATCCGCATAGGACACTAACCAGCGTTCAAGATTGACGTGCTCTTCCGGTTTTTTTTTACGTCTTGACATACTTTTGATCACTCGTCGATGAGCTGTTAAAGGATTCTTTCAAAATACAAATGAGCCGAAACTAAACCAGATCACTCACATCTTCATCATCTTTGGTTTTATCCAGATAACCTTCTAATTTGCGTTGTATGTTTCTTGGATTTTCACCTTCAGCAATGGAAACCAGACCTTCAACGATCATTTCGCGATAGGTCACTTCATTTTGAACCTGAGTTTTTAGTTTGGTAGAAATTGGAATAAAAAGCAGGTTAGCCGCTCCAACACCATAAATAGTCGCGACAAAAGCAACCGCAATACCACTGCCTAGTTTGCTGGGATCAGATAAATTTCCCATCACATGAATCAATCCCATTACCGCACCGATAATACTAATGGTGGGGGAAAAACCGCCCATTGCTTCATAAATTTTTGTGGCTAATGTATCAAATGATTCTTTGGCATCAATTTCAAGTTCCATAATTGAACGCATTACTTCAGGCTCACTGCCGTCGACCAGAAGTTCCAGACCTTTTCTCGCAAACAGATCTTCTTCTTCAGCAACAATTTCCAGCCCAAGAAGTCCTTCTTTACGAGCAATATTACTCCAGTCAATAATACGAATTATTGTTTCTTCTGTATGAAATCGGGGAGGGAAAAAAACCCAGGAAAATAACTTCAGACCACGTAAGAAAACATTGGCAGGCGACTGCAGCATAACGGCACCAAATGTTCCGCCAAGAACGATCAGGGCCGCCGGACCATTAACAAGTGTTCCAAGATGACCGCCGTCCAGAAATTGTCCCAGCAGTATGGAGCCAACACCTAAAATCAAGCCGAGAATACTTAGAAAATCTATCATTTATACGTCTTCAAATAAGCAATAGCTTAATGAGCACAAGATGTCATCAGAGTTGGTATATCAAGAATTAAAGCAATCTTACCATCCCCCGTAATTGTCGCACCCGCTAAACCATCTGTCCCTTGTAACAGTGAACCCAGTGGTTTAATCACAACCTCTTCCTGACCAATTAGATGATTCACTACAAAACCAACTTTCTTCGTACCCACATGAACAACAACATGTCCTTCACTGGGCAGTTCGTCATGATCTGCCCCCTTAACTAACCAGCGAGTGAGATAAAATAATGGTAATGGTTTGCCTCTCACCATAATAACCTGTTGACCATCAACCATATTCGTCTTAGTTAAATCCAGATGGAAAATTTCGTTAACACTGACCAGAGGCAAAGCAAATGCCTGATCTTTTAATTTCACCATTAAGGTCGGCATAATCGCCAGTGTCAGAGGTACTTTAATGGCAATTCGAGTGCCTTTACCTTCTTCAGAATCAATATCAATACCACCATTAAGCTGGGCAATGCGTGTTTTAACCACATCCATTCCCACCCCACGACCGGAAATATCTGATATTTCATCTTTGGTTGAAAAGCCCGGCATAAAGATCAGGTTATAACATTCTTTATCATCGAGACGACTGGCTGCTTCTTCATCCATTAAGCCTTTTTTTACGACTATTTTTCGTAATTTGTCGGCATTCATACCCGCGCCATCATCTTCAATAGACAGCATAATATGATCACCTTCCTGCTCTGCAGCAAGAACAACCGTTCCCTGACGCTCTTTACCGGCGGCTATACACTCCTCAGGCATTTCAACACCATGATCCACTGAATTTCTTACCAGGTGAACTAATGGATCGGCCAATGCTTCTACTAAATTTTTATCTAAATCAGTATCTTCACCAATTAATTCCAGTTTAACTTCTTTTTTCATCGCACGAGTCAGATCACGTACAACCCGCGGAAAACGACCAAACACCTTTTTAATGGGCTGCATCCGCGTTTTCATTACCGACATTTGCAAATCGGCGGTGACCACATCCAGACTGCTGACCGCTTTTGACATTTCTTCACTGCCAAGGGATTGCTCCAGTGTCACAAGGCGATTTCTCACCAAGACCAGTTCACCCACCATATTCATAATATCATCAAGTCGTTTTGTATCAACACGAACGGTTGCTTCTGCAGGTATTGGTGAAGGTCCGCCACTGGTATCACCTGGTTTTTTCCTGGGCTTAGGTGCTGGCCTGGCTTTTTCTGTTTCCGGTTTACTTGCTGCAGGCTGAGCAACAGGAGAGACTTCTTTAACAGGCTCATTAGCAGCACTGGATTGAGTGTTTTGTGCTGCTGCACCACCATTCACTGAGCCAAATTTACCAGAGCCATGAAGCTCATCCAGTAAATTTTCAAATTCATCATCAGTAATTTCATCATCAGCCACTTTCTTGCCAGCGCTTGTTTTTTGTTCTGATTTAGTCTCTTGAGACGCTGCTTTTTTTAGCTTAGAATTACTGCTGTCAAACTTTCCTTCACCATGTAACTGGTCAAGCAAATCTTCAAATTCATCCTCAGTAATTTCATCTGAAGCAGGTTTATCTGATGCAGCTGCCGGCGCTGCCGCCGACTCATCCAGAGCGTCCAGTAATTGCTCAAATTCCTCATCGGTGATATCTTCTTCAGATATTGCTGATGGCGCTTCAGCTGATGGCTCTTGATGACTAGCTGATGGCTCTTGACTAGCTGATAGCTCTTGTTCTTCTGCCGCACCGCTGTCACCATTGAGAATACCATCCAGCGCATTCAACAAAGCGGGATCAGCAGGATCGGGTTCGGTTGCCGCTCTTAAATTGTCAAACATTTCATTCAGGGAATCTAATACCGGCAGCATTACATCCATAATAGCGGCATCAACCTGTAACTCACCATTACGTAACAGGTTAAAAACATCTTCAGCACGATGACATAATTCGACAAGTGGCTCCAAAGATAAGAAACCAGCCCCACCTTTAATGGTGTGAAAACTTCTAAAGACAGAATTTAGCAGATCGGTATCATTAGGACGCTGCTCAAGCTCGACAAGCTCTTCATTAAGCGTCTCAATTATTTCACCTGCTTCGATTAAAAAATCCTGAAGTATTTCATCATCAGCATCAAATGACATAGCTTATATCCTCAAAATCCCAAACTTGAAAGTAAATCATCAACTTCATCCTGACCTGAAAGCGTTTCGGCTTCATCAACCAAACCAGGAACAACTGGTCCGTCAAGCGATCGTTTAGATTTATTTTTTTCAGCACCTGCATGCTCTGCTTCTGATACTGTCTCTGATGTGATATCCCGTCCAAGATGTTCACTGGAAAGTTTGATCAGATTAATCAGGTCTTCTTCAACATCTTCAACCAGTTTAATGACTTTATAAATGATTTGACCCGTAATATCCTGATAACTCTGCGCCATCATCACTTCATTGAGTTTTGACATAAGAGTTACACTATCATTATTGGCAGTTTGCAAAAAAACTTTAAGGGTTTTGCTTAATTGCCGGAATTCTTCTGCATCCATCTTTCTTTGTGTAAAACGTTCCCAGCCGGAAAGTAGTTCAGAAGTATCTGCTGTAATATTTTCACAAAGGGGCATTGCCGTTTCAATATGGGTCATGGTTGCATCTGCGGCCTGCTGCGTCATATTGATAACATAGTGAAGGCGTTCTTTGGCATCTGCCATATCACCACCAGCCAATTCAGTAATACGAGAATCAGTACGAAAGGCTTTAAATGTATCATGAACGTCACGAGTCAACCTGCCAAGTTCCTGAAACAAGCTGGTTTCTTTCATAGCGGCTAATTCATCAAAAATTATTTTTACTTCTTCATCATTACCAGACTTAGCACTTTTAACAAGTTCTTTTGCCCGTTTAATAAAAGCTTCATCAATTACTACTTTTTCAGCCATAGATTCCTACTTAAACTAGTACCTAAACACATTAATTTTGACCGATTAACTTTTCATATGCCCGATTCAACTTACTTCGGGCACCATCCACATTAAACATC
>JAHXHI010000036.1 GCA_025656775.1 gamma proteobacterium symbiont of Bathyaustriella thionipta | reverse complement strand
AAAATGTAAACTTACTGCGAAAAGTTTATTCCTGTCCTTACTTTATCCCTTGTATAATAATGACTTTTCGGTTCACCGGACTTTGCTGTTATTTCATCGATTAAAAAATAATAAGCAACCTGTCATTTAACCTCTGGGATGGTGTTGAGCGTGTAAATCTTTTAGGCGTTCTTTGGCAATATGGGTATAAATCTGTGTCGTAGAGAGATCACTATGACCTAAGAGCATCTGCACAACTCGCAGATCAGCGCCATGATTCAACAGATGGGTGGCAAAGGCATGACGTAAGACATGGGGTGATAAAGTAGTAGAAATACCAGACAGTTGTGCATAACGCTTGACCATATACCAAAATGTCTGACGTGTCATTCCCCCGCCTCTTCGAGTCACAAATAATTTATCTGACATGGCCGTACCTAATAAATCAGTTCGTGAAGTTTTTAGATAACTAACAATCCAGCTTAATGCTTCTTCTCCCATCGGAACCAGACGCTCTTTATTACCCTTACCCGTAACACGCACCACACCCTGTTGCAGATTAGCACCATAAATGTCCAGCCCAACCAGTTCCGAAACACGCAGGCCTGTGGCATAAATCAGTTCTAACATCGCTCTATCACGCAAACCCAGGGGATCATCAATATCAGGTGCTTCCAGAAGGGCCTCCACCTCTCTCTCAGACATTGTTTTAGGGAGTGGACGCCCCAGTTTTGGCGATTCTAATAAAGCACTGGGATCAACACTGATCTGATTTTCACGGATCAGGTACTGATAAAAACGACGCAATGTAGAAAGCAGACGAGCTGTAGAACGCGCTTTAATTCCGATGTCCAGACGATGTGCTAAATAAGATTGTAAATTGACTTTATTTAATGTCATCAGTGTTGATGCATTACCACAGGCAGACCATTTAGCCAGACTTTTTAAATCTGTCTGATAGGCATTGAGCGTGTGCTGACTGAGTCCCTGTTCTGTCCATAAGGCATCCAGGAACTGCTCAATCAAATATTCATCCTGCAGCAGCTGTTCTTTATTTAATGCTTGTTTTTTCATGGGCCAGCAACCATTGTTTAATGTTCAGAAAGTTTATCTGACCATGCTGTCTATCCAGGGTATCACCGGCATAACCACCGATACCCGATGCAGAAACAACGCGATGACAGGGCACAATCACAGGAAAAAGGTTCTGACGGCAGGCATTACCCACTGCTCTGGCACTACTATTGAGCTCTTTTGCGATACCACCGTAAGTTCTCACTTCTCCTACAGGAATCTCTAACAAGGTAGTCCACACTTTTTGTTGAAATTCAGTACCTGACAGGCGGTCATAGTTTATTGAAAAGCAACGATCCTTTAAATTTACCGTTTTATTAAAATAAGAGTCTAATTCATATTTGATTATTTTTGCAAAAGCCAAATCCGCTGCATCAGAAGGAGCATTAACGGGTAAGGTTGAAGCTTGTACGTGCTGATTATCAGACTGAAATTGAAAATACTGAGTACCCGTAATCATATTCTGTGCAAAAGAAACAGAAAGGTATAAGTCTTTACCTATGGGAAGGGGAAAGATAATGTTAGTCATAACTGATATGAAAAATTATCGAAAAAAAAAGGATACTTGAATCAAGTATCCTTTTTTAGCCAAACTAAGAAAAACTTAGCTCAATTTCTCTTTAATACGTGCAGCCTTACCACGACGGTCACGTAGATAGTATAGTTTTGAACGACGAACATCACCATGACGCTTAACATCAATACTGTCAACCATTGGGCTATATGTCTGGAATATACGCTCAACACCTTCACCATAAGAAATCTTACGGACAGTAAAAGCTGAATCAAGTCCGCGGTTACGAACAGCGATGACGACGCCTTCGAAAGCCTGGATACGTTCACGATCGCCTTCTTTTACTTTTACATTTACAACCACTGTGTCACCAGGGCCGAACTTAGGCACTTCACGTCCCATTTGTTCTGCGTTTAAAGCATCAATTATCTTACTCATTTTCTTGCTCCGATTACCTTAGGCCCTGAACCCAGGTGTCTATTTAAAATAAAAAGTTTAACTCAAAGTGTTTGCTCTTGAATGAATTCCTGCAGCAATTGCTGCTCCTGTTCATTCAACTGACGTTGGTCCAATAAATCAGGACGTCTTTGCCAGGTGCGTCCTAAAGATTGTTTAAGACGCCATTGTTCAATGTTTTTATGATTACCGCTCAGTAGTACTTCCGGTACACATTCGCCTTCCCCCTCAATGACAAGCGTTTCAGGACGAGTATAGTGTGGATGATCCAGTAACCCTGAATAAAACGAATCATGTACCGCTGATTCATTATGTCCAAGCGCACCGGGGATCAACCGGATTAAACTATCTATCAACACCATGGCGGGTAATTCACCACCACTGAGAACATAATCTCCAATTGAACATTCATAATCAACATAACGTTCAATCAGGCGTTCATCAACACCTTCATAGCGACCTGCTAATAAAATCAGTTGTTCATTTTCACTCAGTTCTTTAACAATAGTCTGCGTTAAAGGTTGACCTTGCGGTGACAAATAAACGACTTTATTTTTTATCGCACTTTGTTTGCTATTCTTTATAGAAAGTATGGCATCTTTGAGAGGCTGTACTTTCATCAGCATTCCTGGCCCACCACCATAGGGTCGGTCATCAACTGTTTTATGTTTGTCCTGAGTAAAATCTCTGGGATTGGTTATCGCCAGGTCAATTAAGCCAGTACGTATTGCTCTACCCGTTATCCCATACTGAATTGCATCAAACATTTCAGGAAACAGACTGATCACATCGATGCGTTTCAACATCTGCGTTTCAACATAGTCGACAGAGCACTATCTGTGCACCGGCAGATGTTTTACTGGAAAGTTATTCACCTTCGCCCCAGCTGACAGGCCAGTCCACTGTAATTATTTTTTTATCCAGATCCACATTTTTTATATAGTGTTCCAGAACAAATGGTATTAATACTTCAGCTTTTACATCATTTTTCTGATCTGGACGGATAACCAGCACATCATTTGCTGCTGTTTCAATCAAACGTTTTACCAGACCCAGTTCAATATTTTCAAGATTAACGGCCGTGAGGCCAATTAAATCTGCCCAGTAATATTCGTTTTTAGACACTGCTTTAAAAGCTGAACGATATACTGCTAATTCTGCACCCATTAAGCCGGCAGCAATTTCACGATTATCATAACCAGTAAAATGTGCTACAACGCCTTTACCGTGTGCTTTTCCACTATCCAGTCTAATATCCTGCCACTGCCCCTTACTTAACTTTATTTTTAAAGTTTTGTAGCGAACAATGTTTTCTCGAGGCTGAGTATAGGAGTAGATTTTTACCCATCCTTTAACACCATAATAGCCTGATATTTTTCCCAGAACGTAGAGTTCTTTAGTTTCTTCAGACATCGTTATGAGTCACTAAGCTGTCAGCCGAAAAACAAGAGCTGACTTAAGCAGCAGCCTTAGTCAATTCTTTAAGTAAGGTGTTAACACGAACTGAAGTTTGTGCACCATTACCAAGCCAATGGTCAACGCGTTCTTTTTTCACTTCAAGACGCACTTCTTTGCCACGAGCCATAGGATTAAAAAAGCCGACTTTTTCAATAAAACGGCCATTACGAGCAGAACGGCTGTCTGTTACAACGATCTGATAAAATGGGCGTTTTTTAGAACCGCCACGAGCTAGACGTATAGTAACCATTAGTCTAAATTCCTCAATATATTCAATAAGTTCCAGAAACTTTACTTAATCTGACCAGGCAAACTCTGGAAACTGTGTTAAGCTCTCGAAGAACAAAGTTGTTATACGAGGCACTTAAGCCAGCTCAGAAAAGACGGGCATTTTACTCTAAATAGTCACTCAGATAAAGTAATATCTTTAATTTTTTTAAAATTATTCAGCATATTTCTATTCTGATTCAGAATGGCTCGCTGAAGATTGCCCTGTGTTTAAAATGGCATTTTACCCATTCCGCCACCCATTCCCGGCGGCATACGTCCTTTCAGGCTGCGCATCATATTTTTCATGCCGCCCTTGGAGAACTTTTTCATCATTTTCTGCATTTGTTTAAATTGCTTCAATAGACGATTAAGATCCTGAATTTGAGTCCCTGAACCGGCAGTGATACGCTTTTTTCGGGAACCTTTAATTAATTCAGGTCGTTGTCGTTCTGTTGGTGTCATTGAGTTAATGATAGCCTCTATTTTAACCAGCTCTTTATCATTCACCTGATCTTTAACTTGATTCGGTATCTCGCTTACTCCAGGCAGTTTATCCATTAAACCGGTCATACCGCCCATTTTTTTCATTTGTAAAATTTGATCACGGAAATCTTCTAAATCAAAATTCTTACCTTTTTTGATCTTTTTGGCCAGTCGAGCCGCTTTTTTATGATCAACTTTTTGCTGGGCTTCTTCAACCAGACTGAGAATGTCACCCATACCCAGAATACGAGAAGCTAAGCGGTCAGGGTGAAAAGCTTCCAGGGCATTCACTTTTTCACCAACACCCATAAATTTAATAGGCTT
This sequence comes from gamma proteobacterium symbiont of Bathyaustriella thionipta, assembly GCA_025656775.1. Lineage (GTDB taxonomy): Bacteria > Pseudomonadota > Gammaproteobacteria > GRL18 > GRL18 > GRL18. The sequence goes on along the minus strand of JAHXHI010000036.1, from coordinate 4,017 downwards.
GCCTGTGATTTGGCGAATAGAGAGCGCCGCACCACCACGGGCATCACCATCAGTTTTTGTGAGGATCACACCGGTTAGTTCTAAAGCATCGTTAAAGGCTTTGGCCGTGTTGGCCGCATCCTGGCCCGTCATGCTATCGACCACAAACAGAGTTTCAACCGGATTAATAGCAGTGTGCAGTCCTTTGATTTCAGCCATCATTTCATCATCGATGTGCAACCGACCCGCGGTATCAACTATCACCACATCCAGATGTTTCTTTTTAGCATGATCAATGGCATTAAGACCAATATCAACTGGTTTTTGTGAAATATCACTGGGGAAAAATTCAACATCAACTTCTTTTGCCAGCGTCGCCAGCTGCTCAATCGCTGCAGGACGATAGACATCAGCACTGGTGACCAGTACTGATTTTTTTTCTTGTTTAAGCAGCCTTGATAGTTTAGCCACACTGGTGGTTTTACCAGAACCCTGCAAACCCGCCATTAAAATAACCGCGGGCGGCTGAGTATTGAGAGACAATGAATTATTGGTCTCACCCATCATGGTGATTAATTCATCATTAACAATTTTGATAAAGGCCTGACCAGGAGAAATACTTTCGATCACCTCCTTGCCAATTGCCCGTTCTTTTACCTGGGCAATAAATTCTTTTACTACGGGTAAAGCAACGTCCGCCTCCAGAAGCGCCATACGAACTTCACGCAGAGTATCTTTGATATTATCTTCTGATAAGCGTCCCTGACCTCGTAAATTCTTAACCGTTTGGGCAAGACGTTCCGTTAAACCGTCAAACATAAATTCAATGCACCTTAAAATGTTCTTGAAAACTGTCTATTATAGTAACTATTATTAGGACTAGAAAGCATTATTTTTAGTATTGTAGAGACTCTGTGTTAATATTTGCCTTTATTTGGGTTGCTATAACTTTTAAAGCAATTTATTATGTAGTCACCACTCACAGATGAATTAATATGTTTATTACAGGACTTATCACAGGTACTCTTTACCTTGTTTCTACTTTTTGGCTTATTTATAATTTATTAAATGCTAAAGTTGTTCAGGACGAACCCAATAAAAGTATCCTCTGGATCGGCTTTCTGGCAATACTTCTGCATGCCGTTATTTTATTTGCCGATACGATTACTGCCAATGGCTTAAACCCTTCTTTTGTTAATAGTTTTTCACTCATGGCATGGCTGGTGGTATTACTCTATCTGACGGCTCAATTGCGCAAGCCGGTTGAGACTTTAGGCGTCTTTATTTTTCCCACAGCTTCTATTGCAGTATTTTTACAATTATTCTGGCCTGGCGAAGTTACCCTTAGCAGTCAAGGTTTTGAACTGCAGGTTCATATTCTTTTATCATTGCTGGCTTATGGCTTACTTACCATTGCTGCGGGTCAAGCCATTTTATTATTAATACAAACTCGTTATCTTAAAAGTAAAAAGCCCGGTGGCTTTATACGGTCTCTGCCCGCCTTACAGAGTATGGAGACACTTCTTTTTCAGGTGATAAAAGTAGGCTTTAGTTTGCTCACACTGGCACTGCTCAGTGGTTTTATCTTTCTGGACAACATTTTTGCTCAACATCTGGTGCATAAAACAGTACTCTCTATGGTTGCCTGGTTATTGTTTGCTATTCTCTTATGGGGACGCTGGCATTTTGGCTGGCGTGGTAAAAAAGCAATTCACTTTACTTTAGGCGGATTTATTTTTCTGATGTTAGCTTATCTTGGCAGTAAAATAGTTTTGGAAATTATCCTGCACAAAGTCTAACACTCCAGACTCTATGGTCACTATGTTTTGAATGACATTCCTATTGGTATTCTTTTTTCTGTTTTAGGTGTATTGATATTATTATCCGGCTTTTTCTCCGGCTCTGAAACAGCATTAGTCAGCCTGAATCGTTATCGCCTCAAACATCTGGTTAACTCTGGTCATAAGGGTGCTCAAATGGCCAGTTCATTGCTGGAACGCCCTGACCGATTGTTTGGTCTGATCCTTATCTTTAATAATTTTGTCAATATTCTGGCATCCGCTATTGCCACAGTCATTGGCCTGAAACTTTTTGGTGAAGCAGGTATTGCTATTGCTACGGGTGTATTAACCTTTGTTATTTTAATTTTTTCTGAAGTCACACCCAAAACCTATGCCGCTCAATATCCCGAGCGACTGGCTTTCCCCGCAGCTTATGCACTCAAACTGCTGATGTGGATGTTTTATCCTCTGGTCTATTTTATTAATACGATTACCAATGGTTTACTGAAACTGTTTGGTATTCATAAAACAGGTAATAACGACTCCTTAAGTCCTGAAGAATTACGTACTATCGTGAATGAAACGGGTTCTATGATCCCGGTGAAACACCAAAAGATGCTGCTTAATATTTTAGATCTCGAAGCCGTAAAGGTGGAAGATATTATGGTTGCACGCAATGAGATTGTTGGTCTGGATATGAATGAAGACTGGGATGAGATATTAGAACAAATGACCCATAGCCTGCACACTCGGGTCCCTGTATATAAAAATAATATTGACCATATTTTTGGCTTCATACATTTAAGAAAAGCACTCACTATTGTATCCACTCCGGGCTCATGCAAAGAGGATTTAAAAAAAATTATATCCCCATGTTACTTTATTCCAGAAGCCACGCCACTGAATAAACAATTACTTAACTTTCAAAAAAATAAACGCCGAACAGCACTTGTTGTCGATGAATATGGTGATATTCAAGGGATTGTAACTCTGGAAGATATTCTTGAAGAAATTGTTGGCGAATTCACAACTGATCCGGCTGATACGCTAATGAAAGAAGTACTTCATCAGGATGATGGTACTGTGCTAGTTGATGGCAGTGCTAATATTCGTGAACTTAATCGTATGATGAGCTGGCATTTACCAACCAATAGCGCAAAAACGATTAATGGTCTCATATTAGAATTTCTACAGTCAATTCCTGAGCCAAGTACCAGTGTTTTAATCAATAACTATGCCATTGAAATTAAACAGGTGACAGGAAATACAGTCAAAACAGTTTTGATTGAGCCACAGATTAACAAGGAATTAGACAGTTAAGGACACCAATGTTGAGCTGTGTTTACCTGAAACTCAATCGTAAAGAATCAAGTCATTTGCTCAAACTAAAAGAGTCCATTCATTACCGTTTATCGGTTTTTCACTCATGCCCATCTATTTAATATCTCAAACCCGTAAATACTATGAACAATTACATGAAATTCCCATTTTTTTTACTATAGTATAACTTATAAAGCTAAATTATGAGATACTAATAAACTCAATGCACAACAAGGATCGAAAACTTTGTCACAGGTAAGCCTTTTATTTAAAGAGCGAATTTTAAGCATCCACCCTCTGGATCGACATAGTAGTTTTGTAATTGGCAGTACGCCTGATTGTCAAATATACATTGATAGCCTGGCAATTAGTCCTAAACATGCCAAAATTACCTTCACCGAACAAGCTTACCTTATTGAAGAACTGGATGAAAAATCAGATATTCTCATTAATAACAAAAAAATAGATTCCAGCCAGGCTTTAACTGATGGTGATCATATTACTTTGGGAAAACACACGCTGGTTTTTTCTTTTGATGAACGTAGTGAGAGAACTGAGCAGAGAGAACCTGAATTTACCCCAATTATGAATAACGGCATTGGCTGGATACAATATCTGAATGGTCCTGATATGGGTAAAACCATTCAGATCAAAAAAATATGACCAATATCAGTGATGAGCAAAAAGCCAATATCGCCATGATATCCAATCGTTCTGATGGCTTTTATATTTCTTACCTTAAAGGCGATCAGCCTCCCACGGTTAACAACAGAAATATTGGTGAAAAAAGCATGCACCTGGAAAATAACAGCAGAATTTCACTCGGTTCTCAGGAAGTTCTATTCTATATTAATTAGTGTCCATCCGTTTATTCCAAGCAATTGATATTATTATAAAAACAGGAAGAAAAACTGAAATAAACGGCCGGATAAAATGC